>PTKA01000119.1 GCA_002937525.1 Alphaproteobacteria bacterium MarineAlpha10_Bin3 | reverse complement strand
GATAACGTGCCGGCTTTCCAGGCATTGGCGCATCGTGGCCGCGTTCGCGGTGCGCGCCAGCATCGTCTCGCAGCCATTGACGATGGTCTCGAAGCGCATGGCGTCCAGCACTTTTGCGCCGGAATCCCTTGTCTGGCGATAGGCCGTCCGGCGCGCCGGTTTGGCGACCCGGCCGCGCAGCGGCATAAGGTTGATCATCCGCGTCACCATCGCCACCGCGCCGGACCGGCCGCGGCCGTCATCGAAGAAAAACCCGCCGGTGCGGCGGTACGCCCCCGTGACAACGGCCAGCCTTTCGCGCGTAGGCGCCTTGGCGTCCGGCACGTCCGGCAGCAGCGATACCAGCGGCCCGATGGCGATGCGCAACCGGACCGGTTTGAACGCCGCCAGCCGGCGCAGCTCGACGCTGGCCAAAATCGAGGTGAAATCGAGGCGCGTCTGGAAACTGACATAGTCCTGGGCCGGCAGCCGCACGGTCCGGCCGTCCCTGGTTTCAACGATGAGCGTGATCTGGCTGCCTTTCATCGGGCGGTAGCCGACCCAGCTGGCCGGCGGCAGGCGGTCTTTTTCCAGGCAGAATGTGCTGAAAAACCCGACACATAGGCCGTCGTTGCAGCGCAACGGCGTCGCTTCTTTTGTCGCCACCAGCCCAAGCACCTGCGGCGCTGCAACCGCATTGCCCGAAACCGCCAAAAAAACCATCGCGGCCAGCGCCGCGCCAAGCCCCCAAACCCGTTCCACTCGTCTGTATTTGGTCATGTCAACGGCACTCCACGATTGCCCCGGCATTACACTATATCGGCAATCGCGGCGGCGCGCATCTCCTCGCGGTTTTCACTTGCAAAGTGCCGCCGGTCATTCCATATCGGTCGGCCATCGGCATCGTGCCGATTGACCGAATTTAGAAAGATCTCGATGCCCGATTCACATCATCCACGCGCTGTATCGACAGGGTCGCCCGCCGCCCGAATCCCGCCCAACGATTATTTTGTCGAACAAGATGGGGTCCGGTTTGCCGGCACGCATCTGATCATCGATATGTGGGGCGCGGAACGGCTCGACGATATGGCGTTTATCGAAAGCGTGCTGCGCGACTGCGTCGATGCGTCGGGCGCGACGTTGCTGCATATTCACCTGCATCATTTTACCGAGAACAACGGCGTGTCCGGCGTCGCGGTGCTGGCCGAATCGCATATCAGCATCCATAGCTGGCCCGAACATGGTTACGCGGCGATGGATGTCTTCATGTGCGGCGAGACCGAACCGCACCGGGCGGTAGAGGTGCTGCGCGCCGCCTTCCGGCCCGAACGCTTCGAGATCGGCGAGCATCGCCGGGGCATGATGGCCTAGCATGGACTGGTTCGAGGAAACCTTGCATCCGGGCCTGCATGCGCGGCTGCGAATCGACAAGCTGCTGTACCGGGGCGAAAGCGAGCATCAGCGCCTGATCCTGTTCGAAAATGCCGAATTCGGCCGCGTATTGGCGCTCAACGACGTGATACAGACGACCGAACGCGATGAATTCATCTATCACGAGATGCTCAGCCATGTGCCTTTGCTGGCGCATGGCGGCGCGCGCAAAGTCCTGATCGTCGGCGGCGGCGATGGCGGCATGCTGGAAGAGGTGCTGAAACATCCAGGCGTTTGCCGCGCCACCCTGGTTGAGATCGACGCCAGCGTGATCGACTTCGCCAAGCAATATCTGCGCGCCATATGCGGCGACGCCTTCGAGGATCCGCGCACCCATGTCATTATCGCCGACGGGCTGGTCCATGCGCAAACCACGCCGGACCGCTACGATGTAATCATCGTCGATTCGACCGACCCGGTCGGTCCCGGCGAGGCGCTGTTCAGCGACCAATTCTACCGCGCTTGCCGGCGCTGCCTGGCGCCCGGCGGCATCCTGGTGACGCAGAACGGCGTGCCCTTCGTGCAGGGCGACGAGTTGCGCCAGTCCCTATTGGCGATGAAATCGCTGTTTGCCGACACCACCTGCTACACCGCCTGCGTGCCGGCCTATGTCGGCGGCTGCATGGCGTTCGGCTGGGCCAGCGACCACGCGGAATTGCGCGCAACCCCGCTGCCGGTGCTGGCGGCGCGCGTCACCAAGGCCGGGCTGGACACGCGCTATTATACGCCGGCGGTGCATCAGGCGGCATTCGCGTTGCCCGGCTACATTGCCGACCTTATCGAATAAGCGCGGCTCTTGTGAGCCAATGGATGGAACAGCGCGATTCCGTGGCAGTTTGCGCGATTGGCGAAATCCATTAGAATTTGGCGGCGCCGCGTATCGGTGGAGGGGAAAAATGACGAATTACGTTCTGGTTCACGGTTCATTCCAGGGTGGGTGGATCTGGCAATCGGTGGCCCAGCGCCTGCGCGCGGCGGGCAACGCCGTCTTTTCGCCGACCTTGCAGGGCTGCGCCGAACGCAAGCACCAGATCGGCCCCGGCATTACCGTCACGACGCAGGCGACCGAAGTGGCCGAGCTGCTGTTCTATGAAGATTTACGCGATGTCGTTCTGGTCGCGACCAGCACCGGCGGGCTGATCGCCAGCAAGGCCGCGTCGCTGGCGCGCGGCCGGATCGCGCGGCTTGTCTATGTCGATGCGCTGGCGCCGCAACCAGGCGAATCGGTCGCCGATATCGTCATCCGCGCGCCCGGCGCCGCCCCTTATGAGATGACGCAGTTCGCCCGGGGACCATCGCTGGCCGATGCGGCGCAACGGCTGTTCGCCGATCTCGATCCGGATTTACGGGACTGGGCGCTGGCGCGCTACTGTTTGCACCCGATCACGGCGTCCGACGCAGCGCCGGGCGAACTCGACGACTTCTGGGCCCAGTCCTGGAGCGCGTCGGTGATTTGCTGTAGCAGCAGCGTGAACCCGTCGCAAGCGCATCAGCGCCGAACGGCGGACGCGCTGAACGCCGACTGGCACGACATGGATGCCGGGCATTACCCGATGCTGAGCCATCCCGAAGAATTGACGACATTGCTGTTATAGATCGGCTGTTATAGGTCGGCGTATTTTTCGATTATTTGCGCCCACCTCGCCACCTCGTCCACGTTCTTGATCACCCCCTTGAGGCCGAACATCGGGATCACCGGCACCAGCAGCCGGTTGACGCCGGCCCTGGCCAGTTCCGGAATCCGCTCAAGGTCGTCGGGCAGGCTGGCGGTAATTTCAATCGCATCCGGGTCGCGGCCCGCTGCCGCCGCCGTCTGGCGCGCCAGTTCGATCAACGGCGCCGGCGCATCGCGGGCCGGAAAGAACCCGTCGCCCAGGCGCCCCGCACGCCGCGCCGCCGCCTTGGAATGACCGCCGACGATGATCGGGACCGCGCCGCCGGGCGGTTGCGGCTGGCAATGCGCGGCGGTGAAATTCACGAACTCGCCCGCGAAAGTCGGTGCGTCCGAAGACCATAACTCGCGCATGGCGGCGATATATTCGTCGGTACGCCGTCCCCGGTCATCGAAGGGCACGCCGATGGCGGCGAACTCCTCGCCCAGCCAGCCAACGCCGATGCCCAGCAAAATCCGGCCGCCGGACATAACATCCAGGGTCGCGACCTGTTTCGCCGTCACCACCGGGTTGCGTTGCGGCACGATTAAAATGCCCGTCGCCAGCTTGATGCGCGTCGTCGCGGCGGCGACATAGGCCATCCAGATCAGCGGGTCGGGAACCGGCAGATCGTTGCGCCCGCCGGCCATCTTGCCATCGTCGGAATAGGGATAGGCCGATTGATAGCCGTCCGGCACGACCACATGATCCACCGTCCAGGCCGATTCGAACCCTGCCGCCTCGCCGGCCTGAACCAGTTCGACCGCGTTGGCCGGATCGACATAGCGCCCCGTATTGCAGTACCGCAGGCCGAACTTCATGGCCGCGCGTCTACAGCCGGCGTTCGACCAAGAGCCGTTTTATTTCGGCGATGGCCTGGGCCGGATTGAGGCCTTTCGGGCAGGTCTTGGAGCAATTCATGATGGTGTGGCAGCGGTACAGCCGGAACGGGTCTTCCAGCGCGTCGAGCCGCTCGCCGGTATGCTCGTCGCGGCTGTCCACGATCCAGCGATACGCCTGCAACAAAATTGCCGGACCCAGATAGCGGTCTTCGTTCCACCAATAGCTCGGGCAACTCGTGGCGCAGGAGAAACACAAGATACATTCATACAGGCCGTCCAGCTTGCGGCGGTCTTCGGGGGTTTGCAGCCGTTCGGAATCGGGCGGCGGCGGCGTTTCGGTTTTCATCCACGGCTCGATCGAGGCAAGCTGGGCATAGGCGTTGGTCAAATCCGGCACCAGATCCTTGATCACCGACATATGGGGCAGCGGATAGATTTTCACATCCGCGCTGGCATCGGTGATGTATTTGGTGCAGGCCAAGGTGTTTTCGCCGCCGATGTTCATGGCGCAGGAACCGCAGATCCCTTCGCGGCAGGAGCGCCGGAAAGTCAGGGTCTGATCGACTTCGTCCTTGATCTTGATCAGCGCGTCCAGCACCATCGGCCCGCAAGCGTCCATGTCGATGGTATAGCTATCGACCTGCGGATTTTTCCCGTCGTCGGGGTTCCAGCGGTAAACCTTGAAGGTTCTGGTATTGGTGGCACCTTCGGGCGCCGGCCAATCCTTGCCCTGCTGGACCCGGGAATTCTTGGGGAGATTGAATTCGACCATCGCTCTGGCTTCCTATGCTATCACTGCGCCCTAATAGACCCGCGCCTTGGGCGGGATGGTGTCGATTTCATCGGTGAGCGTTTCCATATGCACCGGGCGGTAATCGATCGTCACCTTGTAGTCGCCGTCGATCCAGGCCGCCGTGTGCTTCATCCATTCTTCGTCGTTGCGGTCCGGGATATCGTCTCTGGCGTGCGCGCCGCGCGATTCCTGCCGGTTGGCGGCGGAGTTGAGCGTCACCACCGCCTGTTCGAGCAAATTCTCGAATTCCAGGGTTTCCACCAGATCCGAATTCCAGATCATCGAGCGGTCGGTGACTTTTATATCGGCCGCGCCCTTGGCGACTTCGGCGATCTTGGCAACGCCCTCGTCCATGACATCCTGGGTGCGGAACACGGCGCAATTGGCCTGCATCGCCAACTGCATCTGCAAGCGCAACACCGACGTCGGCGTGTCGCCATTGGCATGGCGCGCCTTGTCGAGCTGTTCCAGCGCGTTATCGCCGGCTCCCGCCGGCAGCGGCTTATGGGATTGGGCGGTGTCGATGGTTTCGCCGCAACGGATCGCGGCGGCGCGGCCGAAGACAACCAGATCGAGCAACGAATTCGAGCCGAGCCGATTGGCGCCGTGCACCGATACGCAGGCGGCTTCGCCGACCGCCATCAAGCCTGGCACCACGGCGTCCGGGTCGCCGTCCTTGATCGTCACGACCTCGCCAAACATGTTGGTCGGCACGCCGCCCATATTGTAGTGACAGGTCGGAATCACCGGGATCGGTTCGGTCGTTACATCGACATTGGCGAATATGCGCGCGGTTTCGGCGATGCCGGGCAGGCGTTCCTCGATCAGCGCCGCGTCGAGATGTTCAAGGTGCAGATTGATGTGGTCCTTTTTCGCGCCGATGCCCCGGCCTTCGCGGATTTCCATCGTCATCGACCGGCTGACCACGTCCCGGCTGGCCAGATCCTTGGCCGAGGGTGCGTAGCGTTCCATGAAGCGCT
>PTKA01000118.1 GCA_002937525.1 Alphaproteobacteria bacterium MarineAlpha10_Bin3 | reverse complement strand
CCGGGTCTGGGGCGGTTTCATCGAAGGGCGAACCCGCCGCCCGCACCCGTGTTCCGGCCAGAATAAAGACGTTATCGACGATGGCCGCGCCGCGGTCCGGATTGCCGGGCCAGGCGTCCGGCGGCGTCATCGACAAATCGCGCGGGCCACGGCGCGGCAAGGTCAGGCGATAGACTGGATTGGCGAACATTGCGCCCATGCAGCGGCGTTGAAATACTGTCCAGGCGGAAGGCCCAGCTAACGCGCCCGTCATCGCTTCATCGTTTCGATTCACCCCGAAGGCGGCGGATGTTATCGGCGTAGGCGGCGGGGCCGCCGGTGAAAACGGCAGTGCCGGCGACCAGCAGATCGGCGCCGGCGGCGACCGCATCGCGCGCGGTGTCGGTATTGACGCCGCCATCGACTTCCAGGTCGATGGCGCGGCCGCCCTCGTCTATGCGGCGGCGCAGCACGCGGATTTTGTCGCATTGCGCGGCGATGAATTTCTGGCCGCCGAACCCCGGATTGACGCTCATCACCAGGATCAGGTCGATGTCGTCCAGCAAATGGTCGATCGCGCTGAGCGGGGTTGCTGGATTGAGCGCGATTCCCGCCTTGCAGCCCTGGTCCTTGATCAGTTGCACGGTACGGTGCAGATGGGGGGCCGCTTCGGGATGGACGGTCAGTATGTCCGCCCCTGCCTTGGCGAAGGCGGCAATGTAGGAATCGACGGGAGCGATCATGAGATGCACGTCGAAGGGTTTTTTGCTGTGCGGCCGCAGCGCTTTCACCACGTCCGGGCCGATGGTGATGTTGGGGACGAAATGCCCGTCCATCACGTCGATATGGATGAAATCGGCGCCGGCCTGATCGATGGCGCGGATTTCCTCGCCAAGCCGGGCAAAGTCCGCCGACAGGATCGACGGTGCGATGCGCGTATGGTGCTGCATATCAGCTTCCTAGTCGCTTCGTGAAAACGGCGCAAGCGGCATTCATAAACGCCGCAGGCGGGCGATGAAAAACCCGTCCAGGCCGCCCTTTTCAGGCCAGTGCGACGGCAATGTCCGAAGTTCGCCGGCGTCGGTGATCGCTGCTTCCAGGCCCGGTACTTCGCCCGATTCGACCGGCACGCGCTCCAGCGGCGCGCCTTGCGCCAGCAGGCGCTCGATGCGAACGGCACCTTCTTCGGGTTGCAGCGAACAGGTCGCGTAGACCAGCAGGCCGCCGGGCCGCAACAAAGTTACGGCATGGTCCAGTAATTGATCCTGCAGGACGCCGAGCCGTTGCACGTCGCCGGACCGCTTGAGCCGGGCAATATCGGGATGACGGCGGATCGTGCCGGTGCCGGTGCATGGCGCATCGACCAGCACCCCGTCCAGGGCCGCGTCCGGCCGCCATTGGGTGGCGTCGGCGGCAATCAGCTTCACCTTCAGTTTGAGGCGTTGCATGTTTTCGTCGATCTGCTTGATCCGGGTGGCCGATGAATCGACGGCATAGACATCGGCGCCGGCGGCGGCGAGCTGGGCCGTCTTGCCGCCGGGTGCGGCGCACAGATCGGCAATTTTCTGGCCGGCGACCGGACCCAGCAGCCGTGCCGGCAGGGCGGCGGCGGCGTCCTGTATCCACCACTCACCATCGGCGAAGCCGGGTAAGGCGCGGATATCGCCGCCCGAAGCGCGGCGCAGCGTGCCGGTCGGCAGCAATGTCGCATCGAGCCGTTCGGCCCAGCCCGCCGCATCCGATTTCACCGATATGTCGAGCGGCGCTTCCTTCAGATGGGCGTCGGCGATGGCGGCGGCTTGGTCCGCGCCATGCGCCGCAACCCAGCTACGCCACAGCCAATCGGGCGTATTCAGGCGGCCGGGGTCGCTGGCCGGTCAGTTGCGCCGCCGCCACCGTGGTGGCGACGGCGGCGTGCGCCGGGGTGCCGAGAAAGACGAACTGGGCCGCCCCCAGGCGCAGCAATTGCTGCACCGGTGCTGCCTGGCCGCGCAGCTTCTTGTTCAATAACGGGGCGATGATCGCATCCAGTTCCGGGGCGCGGCGCAACACGGTCGCCGCCAGAAGGCGCGCCAGCGCCCGGTCACGCGGCGCCATCTTGGCCAGGCCGCGATGCAGATTCAGCGCGTCATCGAACGGCCGCTGATCGTGGAATACGGTCAACAGCAACTCGAAGGCGGCAGCGCGAGGGTCGGTTTTAGGCACGGCGCAGTCCTACGCTTGTGCAGCACCTAGATAAAGCGTTTTACGCAATTGCGTTTCGGCATATATTGGACCGGTCGAAGCTATCATTCGAGGTCGCGAATTGTTCGAAAAATTACGGCAAAAAGCGCAAAACTCGCGCAGTGCCGCAACCACTTTGCCGGTCGATCCGGCGCAAAAGGTCGACGCCAAGCGCCGGGCCGAGTTGAAGGCGGAAGCCGCCGGGGATGCAGCGCGCAAGGAAGCCGAGGCGCGCGGCGAGACCCAAGTCGAGATCGGCGGGCCCAAGGGTCTGGAGCCGACCCGCTATGGCGATTGGGAAAATTCCGGCCGCTGCATCGATTTCTAGCGAATCTCACGCAAATTCCGGCATGATTTCCCTGGCGAACAGCTTCATGGTGTGGATTTGCGCTTCAATGCCGCCATGCTGGGTACTGAACCAGATGTTGACGCCGCCTGAATCGGCAATGGCGCCAATGCGTTCGATCCAGTCCGTCACATTGCCGGCCAGGGCGTAGCGTTCCATCGCATAATCGGTCAGGCCCAGATCTTCCATGCGTCTGGGGTTGCGGCCGCCGTCCAGGATATGGTCATAAAGTTCGTAGCCATCGACATATTCCTGAATTTTCTGGCGGAATTGTCCGGGTACGTTTTTGTTGTCCAGACCAAAGCGCATCGAGTGGTTGAGGATCGAGGAAACCGAGGCGTGGATTCCGGTTATGGCCTTGTTGCGGTCCTCGTTCAGCGACGAACGCGTCGTGAACCACACATCGACGCTGTCAGGATCGCGGCCCTCGCTTTTCGCCCCGGCTTGCACCCGCGCGATGGTGTCCCGCACCACATCTGGCGACAGGCCGGTTCCGGCGATGACGCCGTCGCAGATCCGCCCGCCCAGATGCAGCATCCGCGGCCCTTCGGCGCACAGCGTGATCGGGATATGCGCCCGAACGGTCTTATCGTGCCAGCGGACCCGTTGCGGACGCCCTTGATAGGTCGCTTCGCCCGTGGCCAGCAGGCCGCGCACGCAAGAGATGTAATCTTCCAGCCGGGCCCGCGTCGCCGCCTTGTAGCCGATGTTGTAGACGGCGCTGTCGCCGGTCGCGATATCCATGAAGGCGCGGCCGTTGGTCATTGCGTCGATAGACGCCAGAAAAGCCGCCATGATCTGCGGCTCGCGGGTGATCGGGTTGGTCGGGTGAATCCCGACCATCGCATTGTCGGCCGCCTGCGCGATCAAGGCCGCGCGGACATAGGCGTCGCCGTGAATAAAGCTGGTGTCGGAGGTGCCGATCATGGCCACCCCGCAGCCGTCGATTATCTTGATCAGTTCGTCGAACTTCGCCAGATCGCCGCGATTGGGAAATGTCAGCCCGCTCGATAGCAGGACGCCAAACCGAACTTTCATGTCAGGCAACCTGCAATTCGGGTAAATTTCGGTATAAGGCCAGCGCTTCCGGGTTGGCCAGGGCTTCGGCGTTCTTGACCGCGCGGCCATGCACCGCGTCGCGGACCGCCAGTTCGGTGATTTTGCCGGATTTGGTGCGCGGGATGTCGGCGACGGCCACGATCTTGGCCGGGACATGGCGCGGCGTGCAGTTTTTGCGCACATGCCGGCGGATCCGCGTCGCCAGATCATCGTCCAGAACGACGCCATCGCGCAAGATGACGAACAGGACGACGCGCGTGTCATGCTCCCATTCCTGGCCGATGACGATGGCTTCGACGATTTCATCGAACTGTTCGACCTGGCGGTAGATTTCCGCCGTGCCGATGCGCACCCCGCCCGGATTGAGCGTCGCGTCGGAGCGCCCGAAGATGATCCAGCCCTCGCCTTGGGTGCGCATGATGAAATCGCCCTGGCACCAAACGCCGGGGTATTTCTCAAAATAGGCGGCGCGGTAGGCCGCACCATCCGCATCGTCCCAGAAATATAACGGCATGGTCGGAAACGGCCGGGTGCAGACCATCTCGCCCTTTTCGCCCCAAACCGAGCGGCCGTCATCGTCGAAGACCTCGACCGCCATGCCCAGCACCCGGCACTGGATTTCGCCGCGATACACCGGCAGGGTCGGGTTGCCGCCAACGAAACAGCCCAGAAGGTCGGTGCCGCCGGCGATCGAGGACAGGCAGATGTCCTTTTTGATGTGCGTATAGACATAGTCGAAGCTTTCCGGCGCCAGCACCGACCCGGTCGAGGTCATGGTCCGCAGGGTCAACAGATCATGGGTTTCCATCGGCCGCAACCCAGCCTTGGCGACGGCGTCGATGAACTTGGCCGAGGTGCCGAATAAAGTCATGCCGGTCGCGTCGGCGAAATCGAACAGCGTGTTGCCGTCGGGATAGAACGGCGAGCCGTCATACAGCAGCAACGTCGCCTCGACCGCCAGCCCCGATACCAGCCAGTTCCACATCATCCAGCCGCAGGTAGTGAAATAAAACAGCCGGTCGCCGGGCCGCACGTCGCAATGCAGGATAAATTCCTTCTTATGGGTCAGCAGCGCGCCGCCGATGCCATGCACGATGCATTTGGGTTTTCCGGTCGTTCCAGACGAATACATGATGTAAAGTGGGCTGTTGAATGGCATCTGGACGAAGTCGATGTTGCGCGCCGGGTAGTGCGCGATCGCTTCGGACAGGTTTACTGCGCCCGGCACGCGCGCGGCGTCGGGTTCCGCGTCCAGCATCGGCAGGATGATGATTTTTTTCAGGCCCGGCAATTGCGCGGTGAACTCCGCCACCCGGTCCAGCGAATCGATGGCCTTGCCGTTATAGTAATAGCCATCGGCGGCAAACAGAACCTTGGGCGCGGTCTGGCCGAACCGGTCGAGCACGCCGCGCACGCCGAAATCGGGCGAACACGATGTCCAGGCGGCGCCAAGCGATGTCGTGGCCAGCATCGCGATCACGGATTCGGGCATGTTCGGCACGAAACCGGCACAGCAATCGCCCGGTCCGACGCCGAGCGCCGCCAGGGCTTGGGCCAGCCGCGAGACCGCGTCGTAGAGTTCGCGCCAGCTCATCGTCCGGTGGATCTTGTCTTCGGCCTGGAAGATGATCGCCGCGGCGCCGTCGCGCCGGCGCAGCAGGTTTTGCGCGTAGTTCAGCCGCGCATCGCCAAAGAACGCGGCACCCGGCATCTTGCCGCCATCGGTCAGGACGCGCTCGCCCCACTTGGACGCCTGGACGTCGCAGAATTCCCGAACGCCGATCCAAAATTTCTCCATCTCGGCGATCGAAAATTCATGCAAGGCCGGGTAGTCCGGGAGCCGGACGTTCCAGCGCGCCTCCATCGCGCGCGCAAAGGCGGTGATGTTGGCATTCTCGATTTTCAGCCCATCGGGTTCCCAGAGCGGCGTCGGCACCTAGCGTCTCCCACATGGATAGCGTTGTGCCGTCAGGGTATTGCTAGAGCATGTTCCGATCAAGTTTAGACGTATCCGGCGTTTCTGAAGTAATTGCTGCATTCCTGTGGCGGGAAGCGATCGAGCAAGTGGCCAATCGTG
>PTKA01000117.1 GCA_002937525.1 Alphaproteobacteria bacterium MarineAlpha10_Bin3 | reverse complement strand
ACGGTCGCGTAAATCCTGTGAACATGCTCTTGCCATAAAGGCTGGCCTCCTTGTCCAGCCTTTATCTTGAATCACAATTCCTGAGCCTTGGGAATCCCCTTACCGATTCAGTCTATTTACAGGATGCTCTAAGGCCGAAAAGAACGGCGCAACCGACGTAAAAACAACAATGATCATTATCCTGATCATGGCGCACACCTCCCGTATGATTCGCAGCCAAATGGCTGGTCACGGCGGCAGGTATCCTGGCTTGCGGGTCAATGCGTATGTCGGCTGCCTTCCCGGTTTCCCAGTGGTAAATTAGCCGAACCCTCGCCGCTTACAGTTGCGGGGGCAGCCCCGGATTTGGCCAGTATAATTGGCCGCACCGGATTCCCTGTTTCCATCCGAATGGAAACCGCCGATGGCCAACACATAACCAAACTTTGTGCTGAAGTAAAGGGAAGCCGGTTTTCGACCGGCGTTGACAGGAACGCCGCTTACCCTGTTTCAGCCGAACAGGCCGAGGATCGCGGATTGGTTTTGTGCGCCGAGGCTGAGCGCGTTCACGCCGATCTGCTGACGGGTATCGATGGCAAGCCGGTTGGCGGCTTCTTCGTTCAGGTCCACGTCGGTCAATTTGGCGGCGGCGGATTCAAGTGTATTTGTCAGGTTCCGGGTGAATTCGATCCGGGTCTGCAAGGCCGCGATGCCGCTGGACAGACCGGCATTGGTGGTCCGCACGGTCGAGCGGGCGTCGGCGATTTGCGCCAGGGCCGCGTCGATATCGGCATCGCTGGCGAAGGTCGTGGGGGTGAGGCCGAGGCCGGCGCTGGTGGAATCCACGCCTTCGAACGTAATGTTGCTGGAGCCAGTTTCGTTCAGCGCCACCGGCAGGTCGTCGGGCGCGGACTGCACCAGATTGACGCCGTTGAAGCCGGAATCCTGGGCGATATTGTCGATCTGGTTGAGTATTTCGTTGAACTGACCGGCCAGTGCTTCGCGCTGGGCCGGGTCGCTGGTGTTGCGCGCGGCGCGCGCCAGACCTTCGGCCTGCTGGGTCAAGGCGTCGATCGCGTCTAGCCCGATGGTCGCCGCCTGCACGGTGCTGATCGCCAAATCCACGCCATCCTTGACGCGGGTAAGGTCTTCGGCCCGGTTGCTGAGCGCGCGGGACTGGAAGAATTCCTGCGCCCCGTCCAGCGGATCGCGGATCCGCAATCCGGATGCAAGACGTTCATCGGTCCGCGCCCCCAGGCGCGTGGTCTATTGCAACCTGAAAAGGTCGGTGCGCAAGGCACCCGAAAGACCAACCCGATCCACCATTTTGTTTAGCCTTCGGTCCGATTCCTGCGGCCCGCTCCAAAGGTTAAAGGTGACATTTTCGCATGTAAGCACAAATGTTTTCAAAAATAAAGCATAAAGTCTTGAAAATTAACAATAAATATTGGACGCTTGCGTCCAGCGGGACGATATGCGACTCGTCGCGCCTCATTGAAGGAATCCCGTTCATGCAAGAAGCCGATTGGCCAGCGGAACTATTCGAGGTGTTGTGCGCGCGCGGCATCAGCCAAATCTGCCATGTTCCCGACTCCGGTCACGGCCGGCTGATCAAGCTGTGCGAGGCGCGCAACGATATGTCGGTCGTCACCCTGACCACCGAAGAAGAAGGCGTCGGCCTGCTGGCCGGCGCCTGGCTTGGCGGCAAGCGTGGCGCATTGCTGATCCAGAGCAGCGGCGTCGGCAATATTATCAATGCGCTGGCCTTGCCGGCGGCCTGCCGGATGCCGTTGCTGGTCATCGTGTCGATGCGCGGCGAGTGGGGCGAGGGCAATCCCTGGCAGTTGCCGATGGGGCTGGGCACGCCCAAAGTGCTCGAAGCCATGGGCGTCACCTTGTTTCGCGCTGACAGTGCCGATGCGGTCGTTCCGGCGCTCGATGCCGCCGCCGGCACCGCCTTTAACACCAATTGTTCGGTCGCGGTGCTGCTGTCGCAGCGTCTGATCGGCGCGAAGGAATTCTAGCCATGGCCGGATTCCTGCATCGACGCGATGTCGTGAAGACGCTGCTGGCGCGGCGCAACGCCGATACGCTGGTCGTCGCCGGTCTTGGCTCATCCGCCTGGGACGTGACGGCGGCGGGCAACGATGACCGCAATTTCTGTCTGATCGGCGCCATGGGCCTGACCGTGCCAATCGGGCTTGGTCTGGCCGAAGCCCAGCACGACAAGCGAATCCTGGTCATTACCGGCGACGGCGATATGCTGATGAGCCTGGGCGCGCTGGCGACGGTCGCCCAGGTGCGGCCGCGCAACTTCGCCATCATCGTGCTGGATAATGAATGCTTCGGCGAAACCGGCGGCCAGCCAACCCACACCGCCGGCGTCGCCGATCTTGCCGCCATCGCTAGGGGAGCTGGCATCGAGGACACCGGCGAGATCCGAGAGCAGGGTGAAATCGACGCGCTGATAGCCGATGTTTACGACGCGCCGGGGCCGGTTTTCCGGACAGTCAAGATTGCCTACGAGACCCTGGAAGATTTCAAGCCGCCGCTGGACGGAGCCTATGCCAAGGACCGGTTCCGGGTCGCCCTTCTGGGCGCCAAGGCGGCGGTGGGCGGCGCTTAATCGTTTTCTTTCCGCTTGATTATCAGCGCATCTACGACCGATAAACCCTTGCCCCGGTCATGCACCAGGATCGGGTTGAGGTCGATTTCGGCGATCTTGCCGCGCCAGTCGTCGGCCAGCCGCGCGACCCGGACCATAAGATCCACCAGCGCGTCGATATCGGCCGGTGGCTGGCCGCGCACGCCATGAAGCAGCTTTATGCCGCGCAACCGGTCGAGCAGTTGCCGGGCATCGTCGGCGCTCAACGGCACCGGGCTGAAGGCGACATCGCCCAGCACCTCGACATGGATGCCGCCAAGTCCGACTATCAGCATCGGCCCGAAGGCCGCATCGCGGTTTACGCCAAGGATAATCTCGTGGCCCGGCGGCGCCATCGGCTGCACCAGCACGCCGTGCAGATCGGCATTGGGATCGTGGCGCGCCGCGCGGGTCATCAATTCATCGTAGCTGGCACGCACCGCTGCCGCGCCTTCCAGTCCTAGCGCCACCACGCCGGCCTCGGTCTTGTGCAGGATATCGGGGGACTGCACCTTGAGGACGACCGGCCCGGCAATCGCGTTGGCGGCGGCCACCGCCGCGTCGGCGTCGCGCGCCAGTGTCTCGCCGGGCGCGTCCAGGCCATAGCATGTCAGCACTTGTTTGGCCTGATACTCGCACAGGACATCGCCCACCGCCGCCAGGGCCGCGCCTGCTTCGGGCGGGCGCGGTATTTTGGCAATGGCCGGCGCGCGCATGAAGCGTTCGCGGTGGGCGCGGTAATCGGCCATCCGCGCCAGGCTGTGGGCGCAGTTAGGCATGTTGGTGAACAGCGGATAGCCGGCCCGGCTCAACACCGCCACGGCTTCCTTGTCCGGCATCGTATAGGAGCAGAACATGACCGGCTTGCCGATCCTGGCGGAGAGCTGGCTGAGGTTATCGAACTCTTTTTCGAACCGGCCGGGCTGCCGCGCCGAGGTGATGGCGATGACCGCATCGACTTCATCCGATCCGGCCACGGTTTCGCACAAGAACGAATAGCCGACCGTGCGGATCGCGCCGGCGGTCCCATCGACCGGGTTTTGCGAGGTGCCGTAGCTGGGCAAATGGGCGTCGATTAGGGCCCGGGTGGCGGGGTCCAGCGTCGGTACGCGCAACCCGGCGGCGACGGCCGTATCCGCCATCCAGCCGCCGGCGCCGCCCGACCCGGTGACAATGCCGACCCGTTTGCCGGCCGGCAGGCGGTCGCCCCAGTAGGAAAATCCGGCGGCGATATCGACGATTTCTTCGATATCCCGGCCTTCGATCACGCCGTAGCGTTCGAACATCGCCCGGTAGCTGCGATAGGCGCCGGCCAGGGCGGCGGTATGCGAGGCGGCGGCGCGTTGCCCGGCCTGGGAATGGCCAATCTTGGTGACCACGATCGGCTTGCCGGCGCGCAAGGCGCGTTCGGCGACGGCGGCGAAGCGGGCCGGGTCCTTGATATCCTCCAGGAACATGAGGAAGATATTGGTCTGGGCGTCGTCGAGCATGTATTCGACGAATTGAAAAGCGTTGAGGCAGGCTTCATTGCCGGTGGTCACGATATAGCTGAACGGCAATTCCTTGGGCCGGCCACGGTCGAAGAACGAAAAACCCATGCCGCCGCTCTGCGCCACCACGCCGATCCGCCCGGTATTGCGCCATGGCGATTGCAACGGCAGTTCGGGCTGTTCGACCGCCGGGCTGAAGGTCGGGCACAGCGACGCCAGAATGTTGGCGAACCCTTCGGAATTCGGGCCGCAGACTGCCATGTCGTATTTTTGCGCAATCTTTCGCACCTGTTCTTGCAGCCCGCCGCCCGGCCCGCTGACTTCCTCGGCGAAGCCCGACGTGATGATCTGCGCCGCGCGGACGCCGGCCGCACCGCATTGCGTCAGCGCGTCGGGAACGAATTCGGCCGGAATGATCAGCACCGCCAGATCGACGCGTTCCGGCACGTCGGCGATGCGGGTATAGGCTTTCAACCCGGCGACGGAATCATGACGGCGCGAGATCGGGTAAATCTGTCCGGCATAGCCGTGGCTGGTCAGGATCGTCATGATCCGGCCGCGCAGGATCGCTTCATCGGTGGACGCGCCGATGACGGCGACGCTGGACGGCGATAGCAGCGCGCCAATATCGGGCATGAAGGGGTTTTAACGCAGGCCGAGGCCGCGCGCGATAATGCCGCGCAGCACTTCGGTCGTTCCGCCCTGGATGGTCAATTTCGGCGCGATCAGGGTGGCGAAGGGCAGCACATCGTCCAGCGTGGCGCGGTTCTGCGCATCGCTATCGACGAAGGCGGCAAGATCGCGCGCCCGCGCCGGTAGCTTCTGTTCCCAGTTGGTGCCCAGTTCCTTGACGATCGATCCTTCCAGCACCGGTTCCTTGCCGGCCTGCAACATGCCGTTGACCGACACCGACATACGCCGCAGCGTATGCAACTGGGCGACGAGGCGGCCAACGCCTTCGGCGCCGCGGCGGTCCGGATTTTTGCCCAATGCCCGGACCAGTTCGGTCAGAACATAGATCGTTTCCAGAAACCGTTCCGGCCCGCTGCGTTCATAGGCGAGTTCGGTCGTCGCCTGTTTCCACGCCATATCGATCCCGCCAAGCAGGTGATTGTCGGGCAGGAAGGCGTCCTCGAAAACGACTTCGTTGAATTCGCGTTTGCCGGTCAGATGATGGATCGGATTGACCGTGATGCCGGGGGTGTTCTTCATATCGACGAGGAATTGGGTCAGCCCGTGGCGGCGGTTTTCTTTGGTCGAGGGCGAGGTCCGGAACAGCCCGATCATGTAATCGGCCTGATGGGCGGTGCTGGTCCACAATTTGGTGCCATTGATCAGCCAGCCGCCATCGGTTTTGGTCGCTTTGGTGCTGGCGGCGAACAGATCGGAGCCTGAATTAGGCTCGCTCATGCCGATGCAAAAACAAACTTCGCCGCGCGTTATCCGGGGCACGATATCGGCCTTGATTTCCTCCGCGGCGTATTTCAGCAGGACCGGGCCGCTTTGCCGATCGGCGGTGAAATAGACCCGGCTCGGCGCACCGGCGGCGCGGAATTCCTCCGTCACCACATAGCGTTCGAGGAAACTGCGCTCC
>PTKA01000116.1 GCA_002937525.1 Alphaproteobacteria bacterium MarineAlpha10_Bin3 | reverse complement strand
CGGCGGTGCTGGACGCTTTTCCCGGCGCAACAATCCTGCGGCCCAGCGTTGTCTTCGGCCCGGAGGACGATTTCTTCAACCGCTTTGCCGCGTTGGCCCGTCTGCTGCCGGTCCTGCCGGTGTTCGGCTGCCCGATGCCGGCATTCCGCAATGGCGCAATCGACATTTACGGCAATGGCGGCACGCGCTTTCAGCCGGTCTATGTCGGCGATGTCGCCGACGCCATCATGGCTTGCCTGATCCGCACCGACACGGCCGGCGAGACCTATGAGCTAGGCGGACCATCCGTCTACAGCTTCAAGGCGCTGATGGAACTGGTGTTGCGCGAAACCGGCCGCAATTGCCTGCTCGCCCCGACCCCGTTCTGGTATGCGTCGCTGGCCGCGCGGTTCCTGGAATTCCTGCCCAAGCCGCCGCTCACGCGCGATCAGGTGACGCTGTTGCGCGACGACAGCGTGGTTTCCGGCGATGCCGCGACCCTGGCCGCGCTCGATATCGAGCCAACGGCGGCAGAGGTCATCCTGCCGACCTATCTGGACCGGTTCCGGCGCGGCGGTCGGTTCAACCGCCCGCAAACCGCGTCGAATTAGAGCGCCTTGCGAAAGGTCAGGTTGATGCGGCGATTGCCGGTCAGCGGCGCTTCGCCATCGGCCAGAACGGCGATGCCGTGATGGGCCATCCGGGCCGCACCGCCCCAGACCACGACATCGCCGCATTCCAGCGCCAGACGCCGCGGCCGGTCGCGTCGGCGTTCACCGCCGAACAGGAAGACTGCCGGCAGGCCAAGCGAAACCGAAACAATCGGCGCGCTGAAATCGCGCTCGTCCTTGTCTTGATGCAGCGATAATCTGGCGCCCGGCGCGTAGCGGTTGATGAGGCAGCAATCGGGCGCAAAGCCGGCAAAACCGGCGGCGGCGGCGGCTTTTCCCGCCAACCGGAAAAACAGGCCGGGCATTGCCGGCCACGGCTTGCCGGTAGCGGGGTCGCGCACCTCATAGCGGTAGCCGCGCCGGTCGGCGAGCCAGCCGACCGTGCCGCAATTGGTCATCGCCACCGACATCGCATTGCCGCCCGGCGTCACCATGTGCCGGAACGGCACCAGCGCGGCAATCCGCGATACCGCCTCGATCAGCGCCGCCGCGTCACCGCAAGCGAATCCCCGCAGCAGCATCGCCCCGTCGCCAATCGCCCTATCGCCGAACAGATCGCCGGTCATGGCGCATACCAAGAAACGTTAATAATAACCCCCGAAGACGGCTTTCCCCGGTTTTGGCCGCGATCTCCGGGGGCCATTAGTAACACGTCCGGGCGCGATGCCGCCTCACCCGAATGTTGCATGGCGGCACCGTCATAAAGTAGCATCGTTTCAGCCCTGCCAAGGCCACTGCACCGATAGCTGGAGGAATAGCGCGTGGATATAGATCTCAGCAAAGCGGACCTTGCCTTTCAGGACGACGTTCGCGGCTTCCTCGACGAGGCGCTTAGCGACGAGATTCGCGAGGGCGCGCGGCTCACCTCTTCGGTCCGCGGCCCGGTCACCATATCGCGCCGGTGGGCCAAGACCCTGGCCGCCAAGGGCTGGCTTTGCCACCCCTGGCCGGCCGAACATGGCGGGCCCGGCTGGAGCGTGGTGCAGCGCTATATATTCGAATTCGAATGCGCGATGGCCGGCACGCCAACGATCAACAATATGGGGATCCGGATGGTCGGCCCGGTGGTGATGAAATTCGGCACGCCCGAACAAAAAGCCACCGTCCTGCCCAGCATCCTGAACGATGAATTCGCCTGGTGTCAGGGTTATTCCGAGCCAGGTTCGGGATCGGACCTCGCATCGCTGCAAACCAGCGCGGTTTCGGACGGCGACGATTATATTGTCAATGGCGCCAAGAGATTATATCGTCAATGGCGCCAAGATATGGACGACGGGGGCCCATAACGCGGACAAGATATTCTGCCTGGTGCGCACTTCGAACGAAGGCAAGCGGCAAGAAGGCATCAGCTTTTTGCTGTTCGATATGAATTTGCCGGGGATCACGGTGGAACCTATTTTGATGTTCTCGGGCGACCATGAATTGAACCAGGTTTTCTTCGATGACGTGCGCGTGCCGAAGGTAAACCGGATTGGCGACGAAAACCAGGGATGGACCGTCGCCAAATATCTGCTGGAATTCGAGCGCGGCGGCATCGCCTACACGCCGCCGGTCAAGGCCGGTTTGCGAAGGCTGGTCGATATCAGCCGGTCGGCGGCGGGCGGCAACGGCAAGACACTGGCCGACGATGCCGATTTCCGGCGCCAGTTGGCGGCGCTCGAAATTGGCGTAATGGCCAACGAATTCACCGAAAAGCGGGTGATGAGCGCCCTCAGCCAGGGACAGAATCCAGGCTCGGCGTCGTCCATGTTCAAGCTGCGCGGCTCGGAACTCCTGCAAGGCATGTTGGAGTTGACCATGAATGCGATTGGCGGACATGCCGCCGTCTATCAGCCCGAAGCCTTCATTCCCGGCAACAACGTCGATCCGATTGCCCCGGCGCACGGCGTCGTTGCGACATCGAAATACTTCAATCAACGGGCGGCGACGATTTATGCGGGCTCCAGCGAAATCCAGCGTACGATCATCGCCAAGCACGTGCTGGGGCTCTGAAGCGCGCCCCTTCGCGGCCCTCGCCACGCACCGCCAGCACCATCAACGATCGGACTAATTCATGCGCATCAGCCTGTTCGCCCCGCTCATCAGCCCGCAGAACGACGCGGCCTATCTGAAGGCGCTGGCGCGCGGCGCAGAAGAACGCGGATTTCATTCGATCTGGCTTGGCGAGCATGTGGTGCTGTTCGACGAGTACGACGCCCAATATCCCTATGCCGAGGACGGCCGCATTCCGATTGGCGGCGACCGCGGCCTGCTGGAACCGATGACGGCGCTATCGTTTATCGCTGCCCATACGCAGAAAATCCGCTTGGGCACGGGCATTTGCCTGGTGCCGCAGCGCAACCCGGTCTACACCGCCAAGGAAGTCGCCGCCGTGGATTATCTTTCCGATGGGCGGGTCGATTTCGGCGTCGGCATCGGCTGGCTAAAGGAGGAATTCAGCGCCCTGGACACGCCTTTTGCCCGGCGCGGCGACCGGTGCCGTGAGTATCTTGAGGTTATCGCAAACCTGTGGTCGCAGGACGTGTCCTCGTATTCCGGCGAATTTTATCAACTGCCACCCTGCCGGCAATATCCCAAGCCGGTCCAGCAACCCGGCCCGCCGATTTTCTTTGGCGGCGAAAGCAATGCAGCACTGCGCCGCGTGGCCGATCTGGGCGACGGCTGGTATGGCTATAATGTCAGCGTGGACGAAACCAGGGCGTGTCTCGCCCGGTTGGACGAGATGCTCGCCGCCAAATCGCGCCGGCGCGAAGACCTGGAAATCGCGATCTGTCCCTATAGTCACAAGCTGAACCAGGATATTGCCGCCCGATACCGGGACGCCGGCGTCGATCAACTGGTGTTGTTGATCGTCGGGCGCGATATCGAGGAACTCAATCGCTGGCTCGACCGGCTGGCCGCCGACTACCTTTAAGGCCCTGTCAGAAGACGCCCCGATGACATGACCGTGCCGCGGATCAGACATAGACCCAGTATAGCAGCCCTAATCCGAGCGCGATCCGGTACATCACGAAAGGCGTAAAGCTGGCGCGGCGCAGCCACCGCATCAGCCCCCATATCGCGATCATCGCGGTGGCGAAGGCGAGCGATGCGGCGATGGCCGCGTCGCGGCCAAGCGCAAGATCGCCGGATTGGTAAAGGTCCCATCCGCTCAACGCGCCGGCGCCAAGGATCGCTGGTATCGACAACAGCATGGAAAACCGCGCCGCTTCGGAACGCTCCATGCCAAGAAACCGCGCCGCCGTCATGGTGATGCCGGCGCGGCTGGTGCCCGGAACCAAGGCCAGGACCTGCATCAGGCCGATGAAGACCACCGCGCGCCAGCCAAGATGATCGATCCGGCGCAATGTCATGCCGATCTTGTCGGCGGCCCACAACAGCAGGCCGAAGCCCAGCGTCGTCCAAACGATGATCTCGGCGCCGCGGAATTCGGTCTCGATCAGGGATTGGCCGAAATAACCGGCCACGAACACTGGAATGGTGCCGATGAGGACGAAACGCGCCAGCCGCGCCCCCGGACTGTTGCGGCCAAGCGCCAGATGAACCGCGCCCTCCGCCATCGACCCCATATCGCGCCAGAAATACACCATCACCGCGCCCAGCGTGCCGACATGCACCGCAATATCCATCGCCAGCCCCTGATCCGGCCATCCCAGCACCCGGGAGGTGAGAATGAGATGGCCGGACGAACTGACCGGCAGGAATTCAGTTACCCCCTGCACCACGGCCAGTATCAAGATATGGTAAAGCGCCACCCCGTTCTCCCTAGATATTGCTGTTGTTATACTCGAATTCGGCCCATCCTGGACAAATTCTTGCACTGGCGACGCCCATGCGCCCTTTCCATTTCGGGCGCAGCGCCTAGAATAGGCGGCATGCGTCTGCTGTATCACCTCTGGCTCTCGCCATTCAGCCGCAAGGTCCGTCTTGTGCTGGGCGAAAAGAAGCTGGACGTCACGCTCAAGGTCGAAAAAACCTGGGAGCGGCGCGAGGAATTCCTCACTCTCAACCCGTCCGGTTGCGTGCCGGTGCTGGTCGAAGACGATGGCGCGGTTCTGGCGGAATCGGCGTCAATCGCCGAATATCTCGACGAGACCCATCCCGATCCGCCCCTGCTTGGCCGGTCGCCGGCGATGCGGGCGGAAACCCGCCGCCTGACCGCCTGGTTCGATGTGAAATTCCACCATGAAGTGACCGCCAATCTGGTCGACGAGAAGATCATGAAGCGGTTTCTTGGCCTCGGCGAACCGGATTCGGGCGCCATCCGGGCCGGCAACAAGAACATCCACTATCATCTCGACTATATCGGCTATTTGACCGAACGGCGGCGCTGGATCGCCGGCGACGAATTGAGCCTGGCCGATCTTGCGGCGGCGGCGCATCTATCGTGCGTCGATTATCTGGGCGACGTGCCCTGGGACGACCACTTGCCGGCCAAGGACTGGTACGCCCGCATCAAGTCGCGCCCCAGCTTCCGCTCGCTGCTCGGCGACCATATCCCCGGCGCGCCGCCGCCCAAACACTACGCGGATCTCGACTTTTAGATCATTTTTCCGGCAAATCCATGCGCGCGAGGTTGCGCCGCGCCGTATCGGCGGCCGGGGTGCCGTCATGCAGACGGATCAGGGTCAGCCAGTGCCGCCGGGCGCCGTCCCGGTCCCCCGCGAGGCGCAGGATTATGCCGTATTCGAGCAGGATTTCGGGCCGTTCGGGCGCCAGGCGAAAGGCCGCCGCCGCGTCCTCGCGCGCGAGCCCCGGCACATCGACAAAGCGATAGGCGCTGGCCCGCAGGATGCGTGCGGCGAAATTTTCCGGATCGGCGACGACGACCTGATTCAGATCGTCGATCGCTTCCCAGTATTTCTTCCTTCCAGCCAGGGTCATTGCCCGGTCGATCAGGATTTCCGGATCGTCCGGCGACAAGGCCAGCGCCGCACTCTGCATCGCATGGGCACGCGCGTAATCCCCGGCCTGAAACCAGGCGTTGCCGGCCTGGGCCTGGATTGCGGCGCGGTCGGCGGCGCCGGCATCCTTCATATCGCCGGCCAGCGCTTCCAGCC
>PTKA01000115.1 GCA_002937525.1 Alphaproteobacteria bacterium MarineAlpha10_Bin3 | reverse complement strand
CCGCCGGGGGCCACTGACCTGCCCGGTCTGGAAGTCGCCGGCACCGTGGTCGCACGCGGCGATGCGGTACGCGATCTGGCGCTCGGCGAGCGGGTATGCGCGCTGACGCCGGGCGGCGGCTATGCGCAGTTCTGCCTGGCCCCGGCGGCGCACTGCCTTCCGGTTCCCAAGGATTATGACATGGTGCGCGCGGCGGGATTGGCCGAGACCGCATTTACCGTGTGGCACAATGTTTTCCAACGTGGGGGGCTGACCGCCGGGGAAATATTTCTGGTCCATGGCGGGTCCAGCGGCATCGGCACGACCGCAATCCAGTTGGCGCGGGAATTCGGCGCACGGGTATTCACAACCGCCGGATCGCCGGAAAAATGCCGCTTTTGCGAGTCGCTGGGTGCGGAGCGCGCGATCGATTACCGCAATGAAGACTGGCCGGAAGTTCTGCGCGACATTGTCGGGCGCGACGGCGTCAATTTGATTCTCGATATGGTCGGCGGCGACTATATTCAACCCAATCTGAAGGCCCTGGCGCTGGAAGGCCGCCTGATCATGATCGGTTTTCTTGGCGGATCGAAAGCGGAGATCGACTTTGCCCGGATGATGATACGCCGCCAGACCATCACCGGATCGACTTTGCGGGCGCAATCGGATGCGGCCAAGGCGGGCATCGCGCGCGAATTGCGCGAAAAAGTGTGGCCGCTTCTGGATTCGGGCGCCGTGGCCCCCGTTATCCACGAAACATTCGACTATTGTTCGGCGGCCGATGCGCACAGCTTGATGGAGACGAGCCTACATATCGGCAAAATCATCCTGACCATGCCGGAAAGCTGATATGTTTTGGAAACACGCCAAAAGACAGCCGATTGCCGATTGACGGTCACCGGTATATACAGCGATTGAGGTTTTTACGAAAATATCGCCGTCCTGTCGCGACGGCGATCAAGTCCAAGGATAGGTCATGACAACGCTATTGATGCCAAAGGCCACGGCCGTCTGGCTGGTCGAGAATTCGACGTTAACCTTCGTGCAAATTGGCGATCTGTGCCGTTTGCACGAGCTGGAAGTTCAGGCGATCGCCGATGGCGAGGTCGCTATCGGCATCGTCGGCCTGGACCCCATTGTTAATGGTCAATTGACGCGCGAAGAGTTGCAGCGCTGTGAAGCGGATCCGGTCGCGCGGTTGAAGATCGCGGAATCCGATATCCCGCAACCCGTCGCCCGGCACAAAGGCCCGCGATACACGCCCGTATCCAAGCGGGCCGACAAACCGGACGCCATTGCCTGGATGGTCCGCAATCAACCCGATTTGACCGACGCCCAGATTTCCCGCCTGATCGGCACGACGAAACCGACCATCACTGCGGTACGCGACAAAACCCATTGGAATTCGTCGAACCTTCAGCCACGCAGTCCGGTGGAAGTCGGACTTTGCACGCATCTGGAATTGCGCGACGCCGTCATAAAGGCGGCCAAGCGGGTCGAGAAACGCGACGGGAAAAAGCCGGTGGAAAGCGCGCCGCCGCCAATAGCCGAAGTGGCCGCGCCGTCGCAAGAGAAGGCAATGGCCACCGCATTAGCCACCGAAGCGGCGGCACCCAGGGCACAGGAACCCCGCCAACCGACGGTCGAAGACCTCTGGCCCGACGCGGACAAACCCGATTCATCCAAAACGCCAACCTGAGGCACCGAAAAACTGCCGGCGCCAACGAGGCCTGATTCGCGCTACAGCCCGGACAGGAAGTTTTCGAAGGCCTTGTTCACCGCTTCGGGCCGGTCGATATTGACCCCATGGCCGGCCCCCGGCACGACAACATTGACCGCGCCCGGTATACGATCCGCCATATAGGCCGAACCGTTCAGGAAATGCGTGTCGCCATCGCCGATAACAATAAGCACCGGCACCGCAATACCAGGCAGACTGTCGATCACCTGGGCATGGACCTGACTGAGAATGCCACGCGCCGCAAGGGCGAGGCCGCGCGCCGAATGCTGGATGCTGACGGCAACCTCAGAGCCGCCGCCAAGTGCCGCCAGCCCGCCTTCTTCGATGGACCGCGCCCGGTTTTCGGCGCGCTTGTTCCATGTTTCGCGCGATTCCGCGCGGCGGTAGCCTGGCCCGCATCCCTGTAAAATCAATGCTTTGACCCGATCCGGATGGCTGACATGAAAGGCGAGAGACATGAATCCGCCAAGCGAATGTCCAGCGATCACCGCCTGTTCAATCTTCAGATGATCCAGCAGCCCCGCCATATCGTCAACACAATGCGCCTGGCTGTAATGGGATAAGTCGTCGGGACATTCGGTCTGGCCATGGCCACGCATATCCCACCGGATCAGCCGGTAGCGGTCGCCAAAAGCGTCAACCTGCCCGCGCCACATGCCGGTCGATGCGCCGAACCCATGCGCCAATAGGACCGGCAACCCGTCGCCGCTGTCTTCATAATACAGGCGCGCGTCATCTCTGGTCAGGTATGGCATATCAAAGCGGCCTTTTTTTCGTGTAAAACAGCGTCGTTGCAGCGAAAAAATTATCAGCAAAACGGCCACGGCACAACGTCGCGCGGCGGGTTGCCGTGCACGAACGCAGGCAGGGTATGTAAATGAGTACATGGCTTATTACCGGTGGTGCTGGCTTCATTGGCAGTAATTTCGTGTGGGTGGCCGCGCGCCGCGCGTCGGCGAAACTCGTTGTTCTGGATTCCCTCACCTATGCCGGGAATATTGCCAATATTGCCGAACTGATGGATTCTGGCGCGGTCGTCTTCGTGCATGGCGACATCCGCGATGCGGAATTGTTGACCACTTTTGTTTGCCGAATATGATTTTGAACGCGTGATTCATTTTGCGGCGGAAAGCCATGTCGACCGCTCGATCCTTGGACCGGACGCCTTCATTCAAACCAATATCAACGGTACCTATCAGTTACTCGAAGCGGCGCGTGGCGCGTGGCGAGAATCGCACACCGGAAGACTGTTCGTCCACGTCTCGACCGACGAAGTCTACGGCTCTCTTGCGCCGCATGAAGCGCCCTTCACCGAATCCAGCCTGTACCGCCCAAACAGCCCCTATTCCGCCTCCAAGGCGGCCTTCGATCATCTGGCTCGGGCATGGTTCCACACCTATGGTCTGCCGGTCGTGGTGACCAACTGTTCGAACAATTTCGGGCCGTGGCAATTTCCCGAGAAACTAATTCCATTGATGATTCTAAACGCCGTGGACGGCCTTGAGCTGCCGGTTTACGGCGACGGACTGCAAGTTCGGGACTGGCTGCATGTCGAGGATCATTGCGACGCGCTGCACGCGGTGATCGCCGGTGGCAAGCCGGGTGAAACCTATGTGATTGGCGGTGAAAACGAAAAACGAAACATCGATATCGTCAGAGCGATTTGCACCGCGGTCGACGAGACGCTTGGACGTTCGCCCGGAACTTCGGTGAAATTGATAAGATCCGTTCCAGACCGGCTCGGACATGACCGGCGTTATGCGATCGACCCGGCAAAAATCCGAACCGAACTGGGATGGAAACCGAAGAAGACCTTCGAGAACACGTTGATGGATGTTGTTCGGTGGTATCTCGATTCGGCGATTTGGGCGAAGGAAATCCGTTCCGGGGAATACATGAAATCATCGCGATAGGCCACCAAATCGGCGGCGACCGGAGATTTAAGCCGAAATCCCGTTATATTCCTTGAACCAGTCAATGAAGCGGGGGATGCCCTCCTCGATCGTTGTCTGCGGTTCGAAGCCAAAATCGCGCTGGATTGCCGTAAGGTCGGCGAAGCTCTCCTTCACGTCGCCGGGTTGCATCGGTTGCAGGTCGAGTTGCGCCTTGCGGCCCAGCGCCTGTTCGATCAGCTCGATATAGCGCATCAGCGGCTCTGAGCGGCTGTTGCCGATATTGTAGACCCGGTGCGGCGCACCCTCGGCGCACTTGGGCGGCCCTCCGGCAACGGCAAGCACCCCGGCGACAATATCGTCGATATAGGTGAAATCGCGCCGCATATCGCCGTGGTTGAAGACCGGAATCGGACGGCCTTGAGTGATCGCGAGGGCGAATATATACGCCGCCATATCGGGGCGGCCCCAGGGCCCATAGACGGTAAAGAACCGCAGCCCCGTCGCCGGCAGACGGTAAAGATGGCTATAGCAGTACGCCATGAGCTCGTCGGCCTTCTTGGTCGCCGCGTAAAGCGACACCGGCGTGTCGGTCGGGTCTTCTACCGAAAACGGTAATTTTTTATTGCCGCCATAGACCGAAGACGAACTGGCATAGACCAGATGTTCAAGCCCTTCCATATGGCGGCAGAGTTCGAGAATAATGCCCTGGCCGACGATATTCGTCTGGATATAGGCGGCGGGATTTTCAATCGAGTAGCGCACCCCGGCCTGGGCCGCCAGATGGATCACATGGGTTATGTCCTTATGGGCCGCCGCCACCGCCTGCATGGCGTCGCGGTCGGCAATGTCCACCTTGTGAAACGAAAATTCCGGCTGCGCCGTCAGGCGGCCGAGCCGCGCTTCCTTCAAGGCGACATCGTAATAGTCATTCAGATTATCGACCCCGATCACGGCCTCGCCCCGCGCAAGCAGTGCGTTGCAAACATGAAACCCGATAAACCCAGCGGCGCCGGTTACAAGATAAGACATTGGTTTCTGCGATTGATTTTATGATGGCCTTGTATAGCCGCTGCTCTGGGGGAAATCTAACCGGAATGATCCACGGCGAACGACGCGCCGTCGAAACGCTCACGGGTCGCAATCTCTTCAACCGGCCTGCGCCGCAGCTTGGTGAGCTGACGTACCGGCTTGCCGAGCGGAACAATGGCGCAGACACCGAAATCATCCGGAATATCGAGCAACGCCTTGACGCTTGGTTCTTCGGCGATGGCCAGCGTGGTGATGGTGCCGCCAAACCCGGCGTGGCGCGCCGCCAGCAATACATTCCACACGAAGGGATAAATCGACCCGCCACTGACGATGCCGATCCGCGCAAGATTCTGATCCATCGAAGCGACAACCTTGAGATCGACGATGAAGACCAGAACGACCGAGGCGGTTCGAAACGGTTCCGTCAGCCGGCTGGGCGCGGCGGTCGCCGCGATAACATCGTCCGTTACCGCCATCGGCACAATCGTGTTCCAGGGGCTTTCGCCGGCTTCGCTTTGCGCCCGGTAGCGCTTGGCCGCCGGTTCCGCCAGTGCCGCCAGTTCGTCGCGGGTGCTGGCGTCGCGCACCACGATCACGCGGTTCCCCTGGCGGTTGCCGCCGCTCGGCGCAAAACGGGCGACATCGAAAATATCGTACAGCACCGAATCCGGCAGTTCCTCGCCGGTAAAATCCCTGGCCGCGAAAGTCGTGCGCATAACGTCGAAGAGTTCCATGAAACATTCCTCCTGTTCGGTTAAATACAGCATGCTGCACTTGCCGCCGCTACCGCAATCGGCGAAAATTCCATTTCGCTACGAAGGGGGTCTGGGCGTATGGAGCGCGACACCGAAATCAGATTGATCCGGCGGGTTCTTGGCCATGTCGAGGCCGGAACGAAAGACATGGCCAGTGCAACCACGCCCGGACCAGTGACGGAATATTTCGACGCCAAACGATATTCGCGCGAGATGGATACGCTGTTCCGCGATCTGCCGCTGATTGTCGGCCATGCCAGCAAGGTGGCGAAGCCGGGCGATTTTTTTACCCACGGCGAAACCGGCGTGCCGATCCTGGTGACCCGCGACAAGGGTGGCCGGCTTGGCGCCTTCATCAATATCT
>PTKA01000114.1 GCA_002937525.1 Alphaproteobacteria bacterium MarineAlpha10_Bin3 | reverse complement strand
TAACCCTAGATTCGCACGGTTGAGCCCTTTTGTGAATCAATCGTTTGTGTCAGTGCACTAGTTATCTGGGACAGCCCCTAAAATTTATCTGCGCTACCGCGACTACATCGATTTCTACCTCGTCTATATCCAGGAAATTCATCCGACCGATGGATGGCAGATACTGACCAATCTCTCCGATGGCGTCCTGTATCAGCAGCCCAATTCGCTGGACGAACGGGCGGAAATGGCAGGCTTGTGCCTGCTGAATCTGAAATTGGCAATGCCGACCTTACTCGACGGCATGGATAACGGCACCGACCGGAAATATGCGGCACTGCCTGAACGGCTGTATGTGCTGGATGCCGAGGGGCGCATCGCCCATCGCAGCGGCATGGGGCCGTGGGGCTTCGATGTCGATGCCTGGACGGACGCGATTGTGGCGCAGGTGGCGGAAGTTTAGGCGCTGCCGCCGGCGATGCCGTAGGGTGCTGCCCATCCAAGCCCGTCCAGGGTTGCGCCCTTGGGCCGGTATTCGCAGCCGACCCATCCGGTGTAGTCGAGGCTGTCGATAACATCGAACAGATAGGGGTAGTTCACTTCGCCGATGTCCGGTTCATGGCGATCCGGCACGCCGGCGATTTGGAAATGGGCGATATGCGCGATATTGGCGCGGATTTTCATCGCCACGTCGCCTTCGACGATCTGGCAGTGATAGAGGTCCATTTGCAGCGCCGCATTCACCGCGCCGACCGCCTTCAGCACCGCGATCGCGTCGTCCTGACGATTGAGATAGAAGCCCGGAATATCGCGGCTATTGATCGGTTCCAGCAGGACAGTGATGCCATGCGGGGCAAATTGTTTGGCGGCGTGCTTGATATTGCGGATATAGGTGGCGCGGCACGCCGCCATTGGGGCATCCTTGGGCTTGATGCCAGCCATGACATGCAGACGTTTGCAGCCGAATATCCGGGCATAGTCCAGCGCCTGATCGACAAGAGCCTCGAACGCCGCTTCGCGACCCGGTATGGCGGCTAAGCCGCGCTCGCCATTCTCCCAGTCTCCTGGCGGCAGGTTGAACAGCGCATTTTCCAGTCCGGCATCGTGCAGGGCATGGGCGATGTCCGACGCGCGATAATCGTAGGGAAAAAGATACTCGACCGCCTTGAATCCGGCCCGCGCCACTGCGGCGAACCGTTCCATGAAGGGCACCTCGGTGAACATCATGGAAATATTGGCGGCGAGCTTCGGCATCGAGGATGTTGGGCCGCAGCTATCCGTTAAAAGGGCTGATATCGGCTTCTTCGGTCGCGGCGAATTGAATCTCAATGTGGTTGCCGTCGGGGTCGTATAGATTCACCTGGCGGATTTCAACGTCTGGAATGACGGCGACCTGATAGGCGATCTTTCGCTCACGAAGATTGTCGAGAAACACGGCCAGTTCGCCGCCGCGAAAGGCAAAATGTTCGATCTGGGTTTCCTTGACCTCAACCGGCCGGTCGACTTCGACTAGATGCACCGCCGCCTTGCCACCGCAATAATGCCAGGCACCGTCGAATCCGCGAAACGGTGGCCGCGGACCCTTTTCGAGCCCGAGGACATCTTCGTAGAAATCCGACATGGCGGTCAGATTAGCGGTGCGAATATTGACATGATCCAGCGATTCAAGAGGCATGTTCGGTCTCTTGGCGCGGTCAGGTGGTGGATTGGGTTTCGATACCGTTGGAATTCAATAATTCGGAAAGTTCGCCGGTTTCGTACATTTCGCGCACAATGTCGCAACCACCGACGAATTCGCCTTTGATATAAAGCTGCGGAATCGTCGGCCAACTGGAAAATTCCTTAATACCGTCGCGCAAGCCCGGATCCTGCAACACGTCGATGCCCTTGAACTTGACGCCGAGCAGGGTCAATGCCTGCACCGTCGCCGCGGAAAATCCGCATTGCGGAAAAACCGGCGTGCCCTTCATGAACAGCACCACGTCGTTCTCCTCGACATCGCCGCGGATGCGGTCGAAAACCGGGTTATCATCCATTGTCGTCCCCTTTATTGCTATCTGCCTTTATTCAAGCTCGGCGGTCTGGAGGGCGAGGGCATGGAGTTCGTTACCCATGCGGCCCTGCAACGCCTTGTATACCATTTGATGCTGCTGCACGCGGCTTTTTCCCTTGAAGGCGGCGGAGCGGACATAAGCCGCGTAATGGTCGCCGTCGCCGCGTAAATCTTCGATCTGGACTTCCGCGTCGGGAATCGCTTCCTTGATCATCTGTTCGATTTCCGACTGGCTCATTGCCATTGCATACTCTCCCTTGCCACGCCGCCGCCATTATGACGCCGCCATGTAAGTGGGCAACCATGATTCATGCGCCGCGCGCAACTCATTAACCGATATGGTGTATGCGTCATCGACTGTCAACGATTCCCCGCCGGTCCTGCCGATCACCATGGCGGCGACCCCCGCCGCGCGCGCCTTGGCGAGAAGGCTGTCCGCATTCTCGACCGTCAGGACATAACGCGCCTGATCTTCGCCATACAGCCAGGCGAAAAGCGGCAAATCGGCCTTTGGCGATTCGATCCGTGCGCCCAGGCGCCCGGCCATCGCCATTTCCGCCACGGCGACGATCAGGCCGCCATCGGAGATATCGTGACAGGCCGTCACGTCGCCTGCGTTGATGCATTGGCGCACGAAATCGCCATTGGCGCGTTCCGCCGGTAAATCGACCGGAGGCGGTGCGCCTTCGTCCCGGCCCTCGATTTGCGCCAGATAAGCCGATGCGCCAAGCCAGCCTGCGGTATCGCCGATCAAAATGATCGCCTGGTCCGGTCCAGCGAACGCCACGCGGGCGGTGCGGTCCAGATCGTCGACCAATCCAAGGCCGCCGATGACCGGTGTCGGCAGGATCGCTTCGCCATTGGTCTCGTTATAGAGCGACACATTGCCCGAAACGACGGGAAAGTCGAATGCGCTCGACGCCGCGGCAATGCCGGCGACGCAGCCAACGAACTGCCCCATGATCGACGGGCGTTCCGGGTTGCCGAAATTCAGATTATTGGTCAGCGCCAGCGGCCGCGCACCAACGGCGCACAGATTGCGCCAGGCTTCGGCGACTGCCTGTTTACCGCCGGTCTCGGGGTCCGCATGGCAATAGCGCGGCGTGCAATCGGTGGTAATCGCCAGGCCGCGCGTGGTCGCGTGAATACGAATGATCGCGGCGTCGCCGCCGGGCCGCTGGTTGGTATCGGCCATGACCATGTGGTCGTATTGTTCCCAGATCCAGCGCCGCGAGCAGAAATTCGCCGACCCCAGCAGATCGGCCAGAACCGCCAGAGGATCGTCCGGCGATGCGATTGCGCCATGCGGCAACACGGCGCGCCTTGGGGCTGTTTTCCAGGGCCGGTCGTAGAGCGGCGCTTCATTGACCAGTGGCGCGACCGGAATATCGGCGACCGTCGCGCCGTCCACCTTGAGGACGAAATGGCCGCTATCGGTAACCCGGCCGATGATGGCGAAATCCAGTTCCCATTTCTCGAAGATCGCGCGGGCCTGCGCCTCGCGGCCTGGCTTGAGCACCATCAGCATACGTTCCTGGCTTTCCGAGAGCATGATTTCGTAGGGTGTCATGCCGTCTTCGCGAGTCGGAACCGCCTCCAGGTTCAGCTCGATGCCAACACCGCCCTTGTCCGCCATTTCCACGGTCGAACTGGTCAGGCCGGCAGCACCCATATCCTGTATCGCGATGATGGCGTCGGTTGCCATCAATTCCAGGCAGGCTTCCAGCAGCAGCTTTTCGGTAAAGGGATCGCCGACCTGTACGGTAGGGCGTTTTTCATCGGTATCGTCATCGAACTGGGCCGAAGCCATGGTGGCGCCGTGAATACCGTCGCGTCCGGTCTTCGAGCCGATATAAACCACCGGGTTGCCGACGCCAGCGGCGGCGGAGTAAAAAATTTTGCCGGTCGGCGCCAGGCCCACCGTCATGGCATTGACCAAGATGTTGCCATTATACGCCGGATCGAAATTGACCTCGCCGCCGATTGTCGGCACGCCCATGCAGTTGCCATAGCCGCCGATACCGGCAACGACGCCGGCGACCAGATGTCGGGTTTTCGGGTGGTCCGGATCGCCGAAGCGCAGCGCGTTCATATTGGCGACCGGCCGCGCACCCATCGTGAACACGTCGCGCATAATGCCGCCAACCCCGGTTGCCGCACCTTGATAGGGTTCGATGAAGCTGGGATGGTTGTGACTTTCCATCTTGAAGACGGCGGCCAGCCCATCCCCGATATCGACGACGCCAGCGTTTTCGCCGGGGCCGCAGATGACCTGCGGTCCGCTGGTCGGCAGTGTCTTCAGCCATATGCGCGATGATTTATACGAGCAATGCTCCGACCACATGACCGAGAAGATACCGAGTTCAGTCAAATTCGGTTCCCGGCCCATGATCGACAGGACGGTCTGGTATTCGGACGGGCTGAGGCCATGTTCGGCGGCCAATGCCTGGTTGACATCGCTCATCGCGCCAAGGCCGCCACCAACCCCTCAAACATGGCCACGCCATCGGTGCCGCCATGGGCCGGATCGACCGCCCGTTCGGGGTGCGGCATCAGTCCCAGCACGGTCCGGGAATGGTTGAAGATGCCGGCGATATCGCGGGCCGAGCCGTTCGGGTTGCCATCGGCCGACCCATCGCACGCCGCATAGCGGAACGCGACCAGCCCTTCGCCTTCGAGCCGGTCCAGCATCGATTCTTGCGCACGGTAATTGCCCTCATTATGGGCAATGGGAATGCGCAACAGCTGGTCTTGGGCGTAGCCTTGGGTGAAGACGGACTCGGTACTGGCGACGCGGACATGAATATCGCGGCAGATGTATTTCAGCCCGGCATTGCGCATCAGCACACCCGGCAGCAGGCTGGATTCGGTGAGAACCTGAAAGCCATTGCAGATCCCCAGCAGCGGCACGCCCTGGTTGGCCCGCTCGGCGACCGCCCGCATGATCGGGGAACGCGCCGCGATTGCGCCGCCGCGCAGATAGTCCCCATAGGCGAAACCGCCCGGTAGCACGATAAGGTCGAGCAAAGGTAGTGTCGTTTCCCGGTGCCAGATCATTTCCGGCGCAACCCCGCTGGCCCGCTCCAGCGCCACGGCAATATCCCGGTCGCAATTCGATCCGGGAAAGACGATGACGGCCGACTTCATCGATCCAGTTCGATGTCGTAATTTTCGATCACCGTATTGGCGAGCAGTTGGACGCACATTTTTTCGATTTGGGCGCGGGCGGCGTCCGGGTCGGTTTCGTCGATTTCCAGTTCGATGAATTTCCCCTGACGGACATCGCCGACGCCCTTGAAACCGAGTGCTGCAAGCGCATTGCCGATGGCCTTGCCCTGCGGGTCGAGAACCCCGGCCTTCAAGGTGACATGGACCTTTGCCTTCACGTTGTCTCCTTTGCTCAGCGCAAAATTCACTGAATCGTAGGCTGTCCGGCGGCCTCGCCGATATCGGGCAGTACGCCTAGCCGGCGCGCGACTTCCTGATAGGCCTGCGCGGCATCGCCCAAATCGTGGCGAAAGCGGTCCTTGTCCAGCTTCTCATTCGTGCGCGCATCCCAGAGCCGGCAGGTATCGGGGCTGATCTCATCGGCGAGGATAATCCGCATGTCGCCATTTTCATCGTAAAAGCGCCCAAATTCGGTTTGGAAATCGACCAGCCGCAACCCGACGCCGAAGAACAGGCCGGTCAGAAAATCATTGATGCGCAACGACAGCGCCAGCATATCGTCGATAT
>PTKA01000113.1 GCA_002937525.1 Alphaproteobacteria bacterium MarineAlpha10_Bin3 | reverse complement strand
CAGCGGCCCGATCGCCGCCGTTCTTCGGGCCCGTTCGGCGGTGCCGTTGTCCGGTTCGGTCCAGGGTCTTGGGCGGGCCCCTCTGGGCCAGGTCGAGCGCCAATCGCCACAGCCCGCGATGAGCCGCCCATCGGCGCTGCCGGTCATCGACCGGCGCCTGTCGGATAAACTGATGGCGCTCGCGGCAAAAACCGCAGCCCAGCCACCGGCCCAGGACGACAATAGAAAACCGGCCGAACCAGGCGCCGGCCCGGCGGCGGCGCGTCCCCAGTTCGTGCCCACCGAGGCAATCTCCCAAACCATGCTCAACGCGCTGAACCGGTATCGGCAAATGAAACGGGCGGAATTGGGTAATCTGCCGAGCTAGTTTGCTATATTCGGCCATGGATTTTAGCGTAACGGCGGCGGGGTTGCTGGAATTTGGTGGTCGGCGCGTCGCCTGCGCGCTTGGCCGGTCGGGCATAACCCATGCCAAAATCGAAGGCGATGGCGCAACGCCAGCGGGCTGTTTCGCCATCCGCCGGGTCATGTTCCGCCCGGACCGGATCGACCCGCCCGATACGGCCATGCCGGTTGCGCCAATCCGCCAGCGCGATGGCTGGTGTGACGATCCGCGCGACCCGGCCTATAACCGTCCCGTCAGCCTGCCCTACCCGGCAAGCACGGAAGCGCTTTGGCGTGACGATGGTGCCTACGATATCGTCGTCGTGCTGGGACATAACGACGATCCGCCGGTGCCGGGTTCCGGCAGCGCGATATTCGTGCATGTCGCGCGGGCCAACGGCGCGCCGACCGAAGGCTGCGTGGCGATGGCCCTGCCCGATCTGCTGGCAATGCTTGGCGCTTGTTCGCCCGGCGACCGGCTTTGCGTCAATCCCGATTTGCCGTAAGGGGAGGGCGCGAACCGAAGATTGCCGTGCCAACCCGTATATGGGTCGCACCGAAGGCAATCGCGATTTCGTAATCCGCCGACATGCCCATGCTCAATCCGGTCAGACCGTGGCGCCCGGCAATTTCGCGCAACAGGGCAAAATGCAGTGACGGCTCATCGGCGGCCGGCGGGATGCACATCAGGCCAGCGACCGGCAAGGCAAACTCATTAACGCATGCGGCGATAAAGGCATCCGCTTCTTGCGGCGGAATGCCGGCCTTCTGCGGTTCCGCCCCGGAATTCACTTGTATGAAACAGGGCGGTTGGCGGCCGCTTCGATCGAATTCCGTGGCCAGCGACCGGGCCAGCCGGGGACGGTCAAGGGTCTCGATGACATCGAACAGCGCCACGGCCTGCTTGACCTTGTTGGTTTGCAAGGGTCCGATGAGATGCAGGACCGTATCGGAAAATTGTTCTTTCAACGCCGGCCATTTCGCTGCGGCTTCCTGCACCCGGTTCTCTGCGAACACCCGTTGACCCGCCGTCAGAGCGGCGCGCGACCGCTCCGCCGGGTGGGCTTTGCCAACGGCGACCAGCGTCACCGCGCGTGGGTCGCGCCCGGCCAGGCTGGCGGCTTCGGCGATTTTCGCCCGCACATTTGCCAGGTTTGCCGCAAAATCAATTTTCTCACCCATCGCGGTTGCATTCCCTGACAGCGGCTATATTGGTCTTATCGTGACATTATACTGGATATGACCGGTTGTTTTCGGGCATAAACCAGCCATGAGGAATTCTTGGTTCCGTTGCGCCGCCATTGCGGTCCTTGCGTTGACGCTGGGTGCCTGCGAAAGCGTTGGCATCGTCCCCGACGCGCCGCCGCCAACCGCGGAACCATCAGCCAGATCGAATAATGGCGGGTTGATCGAAACGCTTTTCGGCGGCAGCGATCAAGGTGTCGCGTCGGGCGGTATCGCCGTGAACAGCTATCTGTGGCGCGCGTCCCTCGACACGATGTCGTTTATGCCGTTGAGTTCAGCCGATCCTTTTGGCGGCGTCATTATTACCGACTGGTATACACCGCCCGAAACGCCCAATGAGCGGGTCAAGGTGAATATTTATATTCTCGACCGCCAGTTGCGCGCCGATGGGTTGCGTATATCGGTATTTCGTCAGGCACGCGACGGTGGATCGTGGCAGCAGGCCAGCGTCGATCCCCAAACCATCCGGGACATCGAAAATGCTATCTTGCGCCGTGCCCGTGAACTGCGCATCGCCAATCTTCGCGCCCAATAACGCCGCCCGGCGCGCATCCGGTTTGCCGCCCACATTGACGCACGCCACCCCAGGAAAGTTCGCGCTGCAATGAGCCGCTATAACGCCAAGGAAACGGAAGCCAAATGGCAAGAAATTTGGCGGGATCGGCGCATTTTCGAGGTATCCGAAGAACCGGACCGGCCGAAATACTATGTCCTGGAAATGTTCCCCTACCCGTCGGGCCGGATCCATATGGGGCATGTACGCAACTATACGATGGGCGACGTCACCGCCCGGTTCAAACGCGCGCAGGGCTTCAATGTCCTGCATCCGATGGGATGGGATTCGTTCGGTCTGCCGGCTGAAAACGCCGCCTTCGAAAACAAGGTGCATCCCGCCATCTGGACGCGCCAAAATATCGCGGTGATGCGCGACCAGCTCAAATCCATGGGTCTGTCGATCGACTGGAGCCGGGAAATCTCTACCTGCGAACCGGAATACTACGTTCACGAACAGAAGATGTTTCTCGAATTCCTCGCGGCGGGACTGGCATACCGCAAGGAATCCTGGGTCAATTGGGATCCGGTCGAGAACACGGTTCTGGCCAATGAACAGGTCATCGACGGCCGGGGCTGGCGGTCCGGGGCGCAGGTGGTGCGGCGGCGGCAGGCGCAGTGGTTCTTCGGAATCACGCAATTCGCCGACGAACTGCTGGAAGGAATCGAGGCGCTGGACCGCTGGCCCGACAAAGTCCGGCTCATGCAAACCAACTGGATCAACCGTTCCGAAGGTGCCAGGGTTCATTTTCAGTTGATTGGCCGAAAAGATGGGTTCGATGTGTTCACGACCCGGCCGGACACGTTGTTCGGCGCATCGTTTTGCGCCCTGTCGCCCAATCATCCGCTGGCGCTGGAATGCGCCAAAACCGACCCGGCCCTGGCCGAATTCCTGGCCGAATGCGGCCGGCTTGGCACCAGCGAGGCGGCGCTCGAAGCGGCGGAAAAATGCGGGCACGATACCGGCCTTACGGTCGCCCATCCTTTCAAGGACGGGGCAGCCTTGCCCGTCTATGTCGCCAATTTCATCTTGATGGAATACGGCACCGGGGCGATTTTCGGCTGTCCTGGACATGATCAGCGTGACCTCGATTTCGCCCGAAAATACGCGCTACCCATCCTTCCCGTCGTCTACCCACCGGACATCGAAGCGGCTGGTTTCGAGATCGGCGCCCAAGCCTATGTCGGAGACGGCGTCCTGATTAATTCCGGTTTCCTGGACGGGCTCGGCGTGACGGCGGCGATCATTCGCGCCATCGCCCGGCTGGAGGAAATTGGCGCCGGTGAAGGCAAGGTCAATTACCGGCTGCGGGATTGGGGCGTGTCGCGGCAACGCTATTGGGGCTGTCCGGTCCCGGTCATCCATTGTGCGTCATGTGGCATCGTGCCGGTGCCCGAAGGCGATCTTCCGGTAACCCTGCCGGACGACGTGACCTTCGATGAACCGGGCAATCCGCTGGATCGTCATCCAACCTGGAAGCATGTCGATTGTCCGTTATGCGGCGCCGCCGCGAGGCGTGAAACGGATACGTTCGACACCTTCGTTGAATCTTCCTGGTATTTTGCCCGGTTCTGCGCGCCTTCCAGCGACCGGGCGTTCCGGCGCGATGCGGTCGATTACTGGTTGCCGGTTGATCAATATATTGGCGGCGTCGAACATGCGGTGCTGCATCTGCTTTATGCCCGCTTCTTCACGCGCGCGCTCAAACGCTGCGGGTATCTTGGAATAGACGAACCGTTCGCCGGTTTGTTCACCCAGGGCATGGTGTGCCATGAAACCTACCAGGATTCCGATGGCGGCTGGGTATATCCAAGCCAGATCACGACCGGTCCGGGTGGCCAAATGATCGACGTGGAAAGTGGCCTTCGGGTCACCGTGGGCCGGTCGGAGAAAATGAGCAAATCTCGGCGCAATGTCGTCGACCCAGCTGAAATACTAGAACTGTATGGAGCGGATTCCGGCCGCCTTTTCATGATGTCGGATAGTCCACCGGAACGTGATCTGGAATGGACCGAATCCGGTATCGACGGCTCATGGCGCTATGTAAACCGTATTTGGCGGCTGATCGCCGCGCCAGATGGCGCCGTCGCCATGGCCGGCGCGGCGCAGCCTGACGCATTCGGCGAAGCATGCGTCGCAATGACCCGCATGATCCATCGCGCCATTTTTGCGGTCACGGCCGATCTGGAACTATTTCGGTTCAACCGCGCGGTCGCACATGTCCGGGAGTTGACCAACGCATTGGAAGCCTTCGGCTCCCAGGAAGCCGGTCACGATTGGGTGCGCCGGTTCGGTTTCGATACCACGGTTAAATTGATCGGCCCGATGATGCCCCATATTGCCGAAGAACTTTGGCAGCGGCTCGGGCATGAAAAGCTGCTCGCGGAGTCGGACTGGCCGGTTGCCGATAAAGCTTTTCTCATCGATGAAACGGTTACTATCGCGGTCCAGGTCAAGGGCAAACTCCGTGGTACGATTGAAATGCCGCGCGACGCGGAAAATGCCGTTGTCGAACAGGCGGCGCTGGCGCTCGAACCCGTCAGGCGGGCGATGGGCGGCGCAGCACCACGCCGGGTCATTGTCGTAACCAATAAAATCGTCAATGTCGTCGTTTAGAATGATTCGGTCCGGGGGTTATCGAGCCTCTGGGTTGGCCACCACGAGACGGTGGCTGATGATGGCTGCGGTGCTGGTTCTTGCCGGATGTGGGTTTCAGCCGCTATATGGCAACGCGCAAGGTAGGGGGGGAGTCGTGGATGCGTTGCAGCAGGTGCGCATCGAGCCGATCCCGGATCGTCTTGGGCAAAAACTCCACAACTTCCTTCTCGACCGCATCAATCCGACCGGGGTCCCGTCGCGGCCGAGCCATTCTTTGCGTCTTGAAACCAGTGTAAGCCGCACGGATCTTGGTATCGAGCGCGATGAAACCGCGACCCGGGCGCTGCTGGTATTGTCGGTTTCCTATACATTGTTCAGTTATGCCGAGAACCGGGTCGTCTTTAGCGGTTCGGAACGATCATCCAACAGTTTCAATATTGTCGCCTCCGATTTTGCCACCGCCAGCGCCGAGATCGACGCCCTGGATCGCGCGGCGCGGGAAATCAGCAACGATATCAAGAATCGGCTCGGCTTGTTCTTCCTACCCCGATGATCCCGTAATGAAGATCGCGCCAAGGCAGATCGACGCTTTTCTTCGTACGCCCGATCCCATGGCGCGGGCCATTCTGGTCTATGGAACCGATGCCGGATTGGTTCTTGAACGTGCCAATGCGCTGGCGCGCTCTGTCGCCGAAGACCTGTCGGACCCTTTTCTTGTGGCCGAAATCACGGCGGCGTCTTTGCGCGAGGAACCAACGCGTATCGCCGACGAAGCCGCCTCGATCTCGTTGACGGGGGGCCGGCGCGTGGTTCGGGTGCGCGACGCATCCGACGCCATTCTTATCGGCTCTGGCACCGCGCGGATTGACGATCCGCGTCTGACGGTCCGGCCCGCACCGCCTGACGGTCGCCAGCCCGTGCGTGTCGTCCTCGATTCACGCGCCGCGCTAGCGTCCCGTGCGCGCATGCTGCGGGAGCCTGGCCAGACGCTTGTGATCGCCACG
>PTKA01000112.1 GCA_002937525.1 Alphaproteobacteria bacterium MarineAlpha10_Bin3 | reverse complement strand
AGGACATCCAGCCCAGGCTCGTCGATATGTCTTCCGACGCCCAGTGGCGACAAGCGAATATCAGGGTCCAGCTCCATATTCCGGTCGCCGGGTACGCTGCCACCAAGGAGATGCGGCGGTTGCGCGCCGCGTTGAAGCGCGCCCAGGATCGCGGCGTCGACCTTTGTCTGGTCACGTTTCCGGTCGGCGGAACCTATCGGGCCGTGGCCGGAAAATTTCCGATATTCGCCGAGATCCGAGCCTTCTACAAAAATATCGCGGCCGGTATCGGCGCGACGCATCTCGATCTTTGGGATGCCTATGACGACCGGTATTTCGCCAATGTCGATCATCTCAACCAGGACGGATCGCGGCGTCTCACGCGCGAAATCCGGCGCCGGTGCCAGATTTGAAAGTCGCCATCGGCTATCGCGTCATGGATCAGGCCTGGGGCGGCGGCAACAGATTCGCCGCGTCGCTGATTGACGCGCTAGACGCCGCGGGTCACGCCGTGGTGCACCATCTTAGCGATCCTGACATCGACATTGTCCTGATAATCGACCCGCGTGCGCGCAATCCAACGACCGCCTTCACGCCCGGCGCGATCGCGCGTCATATCGCATGGCGCAATCCGCGCGCCATCGTCGTGCACCGCATCAATGAATGCGATGAACGCAAGAACACCAAAACCATGAACCTTCGGCTGCGGCTGGCCAATCAATGCGCCGATCACACCGTGTTCGTCGCGTCCTGGCTGATGGATCTGCCGGTCTGGCGCAACAAGGACCGCGATGGGTGCAGCGTCATTTTGAACGGCAGCGACCCGGCTATTTTCAACCGCGCCGGCCACCTTGACTGGAACGGCAAGGAGCCCTTGCGGCTGGTCACCCATCATTGGGGCGGCAACTGGCTCAAGGGGTTCGATGTTTATCAGCGGCTGGACCATATGCTGGAAACGCCGCAATGGCGGGACCGCATCGAATTCACCTATATCGGCAATCTGCCGCCCGGCTTCGCGTTCAAGAACGCCCGCCATGTGCCGCCGCTGGACGCCGTTGCCCTGGCCGACGCGCTGCGCGGCCAGCATGTCTACCTGACCGCCTCGATCAACGAACCCGGCAGCCACCACCAGAACGAAGGCGCGCTTTGCGGTCTGCCTTTGCTGTACCGCAACAGCGGTTGTCTGCCCGAATATTGCCATGGCTACGGCATCATGTTCGAAGCCGATGGCTTCGCGGCCGCCCTTGAGGGCATGATCGCGGACTATCCCCGATGGGCGGCCGCCATACCGCGATACGAACATGTGGCGGACCGCACAAGTGCTGCCTATATCGCGTTGTTCGACAGGCTTTTGGCCGGCCGGAAGGCGCTGGTGGCGCGGCGCCGGGCCAGGCCGCTGTCTTTCCTGCTCAACCAAATTCCCTGGTAATCATGCGCAAGGATTTCGTAATCGATGACGATGCATCCGCGGAGGACGAGACCGCCTTCGTGGAGCGCTACTGGACCGATGTGTGGAAGCGCGAAGGCGGGCCGAAAGGGGCCTATGACCGGATTCCACGCAAGGCCGAATACCGCATCATGGCGCCCTTTCTGGCGCGGCTGGGCGAAGGCGCGCGGTTGCTCGACGGTGGCTGCGGGCTGGGCGACTGGACGGTCTATCTGACCCGCAACGGTTACCCCACGACCGGCCTCGATATCAGCCGCAAGACCGTGGCCCAGCTTGGCGCGCTGTTCCCCGACGTGACCTTCGCCACCGGCGATATCCGCGATACCGGGTTGGCGGCGGACAGTATCGACGGTTATTTCTCCTGGGGTGTCTTCGAACATTTCGAGGCCGGTTTGCAGCCCTGCATCCGCGAGGCCCTGCGGGTGCTGCGGCCCGGCGGATATCTGTTCGTGTCGGTGCCGATGGACAATCTGCGCCATGCCGCCGCCGGTGCGCTGGGCGGCATCGGCGCCAACAAGGAACCGGCGTTCGGCGCGCGGTTCTACCAATGGCGGCTGAACCGGGCCGAGTTGGCCCGCGAGCTGGCGATTGGCGGGTTCGAGGTGCTGCGCGTCAAACCGATCCACAAGCGCCAGGGCGTGCTGCGCGCACTGCATCATGGCCTGGGCCTGCATTACGACTGGTTCGTTTCGCGCGCGCTCAGCGCCGCCCTGGCGCCCTTCATCCCCGGCAATCTGATCGCCCATATGGTCCTCGCCGTCGCCCGCAAACCGGAAAAGCGCCAATGAAGCGCATCTTGTTCCTGTTCAATGTCGGGCGAATCGAGCGGCTGGGCACGGAATGTCCCAACGAATTTTTCTATGGTGCGCTGGATTTCGATCCGAACCGCTTCCGGGTTCGCATGTTGGGTCCGCATCCGCCAAGCCAGGGGCTGATCGGCGAGTGCGGCACGGTCCATCCTTTGCCCGCAATGTTGCGCCGGATGACCGTGTGGCTGAAACAAAACCGGCTTTCGGCGCTGATATTCGTGACCCGGATGGTCCAGATCGTCTTCGCCGGACGCCACGCGGTGCGCGACGCCGATTTGATCGTCGCGGTGACCAGTCCGTGGATTTTCGCCCTCAACGTCTTGCGGCGCTTGGCGATCGTGAATACGCCCTTTGTCGGTATTGCGTTCGGGCCATTCCGCGCGCCCAAAGGCGCCAAGGGACATGCGGCGGCGCTGGTTCGCCGGGCGCTGTTCCGGGGCGCGACGGTAATTTTTACCGGCGAGGCCGACCGCGAAAACTATCTGGCGCATATTGGCGGCCGCCGCGACGATACAAGGCTGATGTATTTCGGCGTCGATGAGAATTTTTGGCGCCCGGACCGCGCCGCCGCCGGCGATTACGTCTTCGCAATCGGTTCGGCGTTTCGCGACTACGGCACCCTGTTGGCGGCATGGCGGGACTGCCGAACAAAACTCAAAATCGTCGCCGCAAACCTGGAAGCGTCCCCCGGAACGCCGGACAATGTCGAGATCATATCCGGCATCTGGCATTCATCCGATCTGTCCGATAGCGACATTCGCGCGCTGTTCCAGGGTGCGCGCTATGTCATCACACCGCTGCACGATACCAGCCGCCCGGCCGGACAAAGCGCCACCTTGCAGGCCATGGCTTGTGGTAAAGCCGTCATATTGTCGAAGATTTCCGGCCTTTGGGACCCCCAGACGATGGTTCATCTGGAAAACTGCTATCTTGTCACGCCGGGCGACGTCGCGGCGTTGCGTTCCGCGATCGATTATTTCGAATCGAGGCCGGACGAGGCCGCCCGCATTGGTGCCAACGCCAGGGCGACGGTCGAACAGCACTACACGACCGCCATTTTCACCCATCAGCTTGAGGACTTCGCCGAAGCCATGTTGGAGACGTCGCGATGAACCCGGCGCGGACCGCTTTGATATTCGGCGTTTCCGGCCAGGACGGCGCCTATCTGGCCCGGTTGCTGCTGGACAGGGGCTACGCCGTGCATGGCGCGTCGCGCGATGCGGAACTGTCCGGCTTCGGTAATCTGGCGGCGCTGGGCATCCGTGGAAAAATCGCCGTCCATTCGGCCATGCCGACCGATTTCCGCAGCGTTTTTCAGGTCGTGCGCCGGGTTGCGCCCGACGAGATCTATAATCTGAGTGGCCAGAGTTCGGTCGGTCTGTCGTTTGCGCAACCGGCCGCGACCCTGGAAAGCATCGTCATCGGCACGCTCAATATCCTGGAGGTCATCCGCACATTGGACCGGCCGATCCGGTTCTACAATGCCGGTTCGGGTGAATGTTTTGGCGATACCGACGGTGCCGCCGCCGATGAGAACACCGCCTTTCGGCCGCGCAGCCCCTACGCCGTGGCCAAGGCGGCGGCCACCTGGCAGGTCGCGAATTACCGCGAAGCCTACGGACTGCACGCCTGTTCCGGCATCCTGTTCAACCATGAATCGCCGCTGCGCCCGGAACGCTTCGTCACCCGCAAGATCGTCGCGGCGGCGGCCCGCATCGCCGCCGGCGACACGGCCAAGCTGATCCTCGGCAACCTCGCCATTCACCGCGATTGGGGCTGGGCGCCGGAATATGTCGAGGCCATGTGGCTGATGCTGCAACAAGACGCACCCGGCGATTTCGTCATCGCCACCGGCGAACCCCATTCGCTGGAAGAGTTCGTTGCCGCCGCCTTTGCGCATTTCGATCTGTCGTGGCGCGACCATGTGGAAATCGACGAACGGTTTTTCCGGCCCAGCGATATCGCACTTGGCTTCGGCGACGCCGCCAAGGCGGCGAAAATTCTCGGCTGGCGGGCCAAAACCACGATGCCCGGCGTCGTAACCCGCATGGCCAAGGCCGAAAGGTGCTGAAGGACGCGCTTCGCGCGGCCCGCGTGCGCGGTTACTGCCATGCCTGGCGGGGGCTGGGGCGCTTGGGCGTCGATCGCGGACCCAAGGTGCCGGTGTGCTTCGTTATCGAAAATGCGGATTGGGCGATCCGCTGGGTCGGCGAGCATATCTGCGGCGAAATTGAGCGCCTGTCGCCCAATACCGCCGCCGTCACCACGCGGCCCGAACGGTTGGTCGGCCGGGTCGTCCATTTCGGTTCGCAATATATGTGGCTCGCCTGGGGCCATGCGATGAGCGCCGATAACCGCTATGTGACATCGTTTTTTCACGGCAAGCCCGAGGACGGGCCCGAGGTCGCCCGCCATATCGACGCATTTCTGCAAAGCGTGCCACGGCTGTCGCGCATCGTGACCGCCGCCCGCATCGTCGAACAACGGCTGCTCGATTGGGGCGTGCCCCGCGACAAGATCGTGCGTATTCCAATCGGCGTCGATACGACATTGTTCACGCCGCCAAACCGCGAACAGAAGGCGGCGGCGCGCGCCGCACTCGGCATCGCCGGCCACCATGTCGTCATCGGCTCCTTCCAGAAGGACGGCGTCGGCTGGCAGGACGGAAAGGAGCCGAAGCTGATCAAGGGCCCCGATGTGTTTCTCGATACCGTTGCGCGTCTGAACCGCGATGTTTCGGTGTTCGTGCTGCTGACCGGCCCGGCGCGCGGCTACGTCAAGGCCGGCCTGGAAGCGCACGGCATCCCCTATGCCCACCGCTATGTGCCAACACATGGCGATCTGGCCGCGTGCTACCATGCGCTCGACCTTTATCTCATCTCTTCGCGCGAGGAAGGCGGGCCGATGGGATTGATGGAAAGCATGGCGAGCGGCGTCCCCGTGGTGTCGACCGCGGTCGGCATGGCACCAGATCTGATCGAAGACGGCGTGACCGGCGGCCTTGCGGAATCGGAAGCGGTCGAAGCCCTGGCCGATTCCTGCCACGCCCTGCTTGGCGCCGCCGATAATGGCGCCGCGCTTCGCGCGGCGGCGCGCAAGGCGGTGATGGTTTGCGACTGGAAAATCGTCGGCCGGGACCATCTTGAACGGGTCTACGCGCCGCTGATGCGATGAAACGCCTGTTACGCAAGGGATATCGTATGGCCACGGGCCTGCGAAGCCTGGCCGCCCGGACCGGCGGCGGCAGCCCGCGCGTTTTCTATGGCGGCGCGCGGGCCGGCGATATCGGCGGGCCGTTGGTCAAGGTCAAGCGGCTGCGCGCCTATTTTCCCGAACATCGCTGGGGCTATAATCTGGTCTATTGCCTGAGCGGCGCGCCCTATCTTCCGGCCGTAGCACTGCGGCTGCTCAAGCGGCGCGGCGTGCCGCTGGTCTGCAATCAGAACGGGGTCTTCTATGAAGCCTGGCATGACGGCGACTGGCGCGCCCGGAACGCCGAAATGGCGGTGCCCTATCACCTGGCCGGGCATGTCTTCTGGCAAAGCCAGTTCTGCCGCGATTCGGCGCAACGCTTCCTTGGCCCCCGGCAGGGT
>PTKA01000111.1 GCA_002937525.1 Alphaproteobacteria bacterium MarineAlpha10_Bin3 | reverse complement strand
ATCCGGCCGGGCGGCGATGCACTCGATACCGGGCAGTTGCTGGCGCTGGCGTCGGCTATTAGTTTCGGCCTGTATCAGATATTGACCCGCAAGGTCGCCGCCATCGACCCGCCGGAAACCCAGATTCTCTATACCGCGCTGATCGCCGCCGTGGTCATGAGCGCGGTAATCCCGTTCGACTTCGCGATGCCGCGCCTGCCCCTGCATTGGGCGATGTTCGCGGCCCTTGGCATGATTGGCGGCGTCACCCAGTATTTCGTCATCCGGGCGCTGCAAAGCGCGCCGGCCGCGACGGTTTCGCCCTATCTATATGGCGAGCTGATCGGCGCGACCATCCTTGGATATGCGCTGTTCGGCGAATTCCCCGATGGCTGGACCTGGCTTGGCGCGGCAATCATCGTCGCCAGCGGGCTGTACGTCGCCTACCGCGAAGGCCGGCGCGATATGTTAGCGTGAGGCATTTGAAACACGGAGGATATCATGCGGATTCATAATCTCTACGAAGACGAAGACGGCGAATCGCATTTCCGCGATATCGAGGTCGAATTCACCCAAGAGCGAAACTTCAGCAAATATTCGGCCACGCTGCCGGTCACCGGCATCATCTTCCGCGAGACATCGGGCGACTACGACCTTGACTGGCACAATGCGCCGCGCCGGCAATATATCATCAATCTGGATGCCGGCGCGAAGCTCACCGCCAGCGACGGCGAAAGCCGGGTGATCGGGGCCGGCGAGATTATCCTGGTCGAGGATATCGGCGGCAAAGGGCATCTGAGCCAGTCGGTCGGCGGCCAGTTGCGGCATTCGATCTTCGTTGCGATCGATTAGGGGCGGGCCATGATCGAGCAGACCATCGACATCGCGACGCGCGACGGCGCGATGGAAACCTTCCTTTGCCGGCCGGAACGCAACGGCCCGTTTCCGGCGGTTTTCATGCTGATGGACGCGCCGGGCATCCGCGAAGAGTTGCGCGATATGGCGCGCCGGCTGGCCGCCACCGGCTATTTCGTCCTGCTGCCCAATCTGTATTACCGCGCCGGGCGCGACACGATGTATGGACCCGATGTGCTGAACGACGGACCGGAAAAAGACCGCATGCGCGCGGTGCGGACCAAAATGACGATCCCGCCGGTGATGGCCGATGTTGGCGCGATGCTCGGCTATATCGACGCGCATGACGCGGCTGCGCCGGGGCCGGTCGGCTGCCACGGCTATTGCATGAGCGGCCCCTACGCCCTGGCCGCCGCCGCGCGCTATCCCGGCCGCGTCGCCGCCGCCGCATCCTTCTACGGCACCTGGCTGGTCGATGACGCGCCGGAAAGCCCGCATCTGACGTTCGCCAAGGGTGCCGGCGAACTGTACATCGCGTGTGCCGAACATGACGATCTCGCGCCGCCGCCGATGGTGAAGGAATTGCAGGGCCTGTTCGACCGATCGGGCGTGGCCGGGGAAATAGAGACCTACCCAGGCGCCCATCACGGCTTCGCCTTTCCCGAACGCAAGGTGTACGACCGGGACGCAGCCGAACGGCATTGGGAACGGTTGCTGGCCCTGTACCGCCGCCGGCTGTTGCCTTGAGGATATTGAATTAACATATCACTTAGTGATATACATATGGCTGCAAATCATGTATATGTGACCAAGTGGTTTCACCGCTGGGCGCGTCGGGAAGGCGTTGTGGATTGCTCTCTTTGCCGTGCGATCATGGAACTGGAACAGGGATTGGTGGACGCCAGTCTCGGCGGATTGCTGTTCAAGAAACGGATACCGGCGCCGGGGCGGGGTAAAAGAGGCTCATTTCGCATGCTGGTCGCTTTTCATACGAAAAAGGCCGCGTTTTTCGTTTACGGCTTCGCAAAAAATCAGCGCGGCAATATCTCCGCACGCGAGCTGCGCGCGCTGAAAATGCTCGCTAAGTCGCTGATCGAACTGGACGATGCGAAGGTCCGAAAGGCCGTTGCGGTTGCAGAAATCAGGCGGGTAGAGTGTGACGATGAAAACGAACCGACGCAGTAATATCCTCGATGCCGTACATGATTCCGCGACGGGCCTGCACGATGCGGGGCTGGTCGACGATGTCACGATGCGGGAATTCGATGCCCTGTGTTTGCCGGCGATAAAACACTATACGGCGCGGGAAATCAGGAACATCCGCGCCGCCCAGCATGTCAGCCAACCGGTTTTTGCGGCCTATCTGAATGTTTCGAAATCGACGGTCGCACAATGGGAGCAAGGCGAAAAGAAGCCTCGCGGCCCTTCCTTGAAATTATTGGATATTGTCGAACGCAAGGGGTTGGACGCGCTTTCCTGATCCGGCGCTAGCCGTCGAGCGTCGCCCGGGTGAAGCTTTCGATATAGTCGATCAGGCGGTCGTTGGCGGCGCGGGCCGATGCGCGGTCGCCGTCGCCGATGGCGCGGGCGACATCGGCGTGCAGCCGGGCGCAGCGCGGCAGGTCGGCGACCTGCTGGTAATGGATGAACCAGAACCGGCGCGACAAGGGCTGCATCAACTGCATCGATTTCAAAGCGAATTCATTGCGCGCCGCGATCACGCAAAGATCGTTCAATTCCCGGTCGAGCCGCAGAAAGGCGCGGTCGTCATCGCTGTTCGCCGCCTGCTCCATTTCGTCGGCGATGGCCTGGAAACGCTGGCGTTCGGCCGGCGATGCGCGGTCGGCGGCGGCCCCGGCGACCAGCCGTTCGACCTCGCGGCGCAATTCGATCAATTGCAGTTGCGAGCGGATATTGACCTCGGACACCAGGATCCCGCGGCGCGGCAGAATGACCACCAGCCCGGCCCGCGCCAGCCGCTGCAGCGCTTCGCGGATCGGCGTGCGGCCGATGCCGATACGTTTGCTCAGCAATATTTCCGACACGACGCTGCCCGGCGCGAGGTCGAGCGTGACGATCGCCTCCTCGATCCGCCGGTAAGCAAGATCGGTCAGGCTGGTGAAACCGGCTGCATCGTTTGCCGGGGTATTGATTGAAGGCGCGGTCGGCATGTTCCATCCATTCTTGCGCAACTGATATATCAGTAATATAGTAGAAACCCGGTTCCATAAAAGCCCAAAGGCGAGGTGCCATCCATGCAGATCGAACGAATTCGCGCCACCCCGCCCCGAATACTCGACGAACGGCAACGGGAATTCTATTTCGACAATGGCTATCTGGCGCTGGAATCCTATGTTCCCGAAGACTGGCTTGTGCGGCTGCGTCGCGCGACCGAAGAAATGGTCGAGCGCAGCGCGGCGCTGGCCGCGTCGGATTCAACGTTCGATCTGGAACCGGGGCATACGCGCGACGCCCCCCGGCTGCGCCGGCTGTCCAGCCCGCTGGAACATCATCCAATATATCTTGAATTCGCCACCGCCCCGGTGATCCTCGATCTGATCGCCGATCTGGTCGGCCCGGACGTGACGTTCCATCACTCGAAACTGAACTTCAAATGGGCCGGCGGCGGCGAGGAAGTAAAATGGCATCAGGATATCCAGTTCTGGCCGCACACCAATTACAGCCCGCTCACGATCGGCGTCTGCCTGGAGGACGTCGGTCCCGAACAGGCGCCGCTCGGCGTTGTTCCGGGCAGTCACAAGGGCGAATTGTTCGATCAGTATAACGGCAAGGGCGAATGGACCGGCTGTCTGGCCGACGCCGATCTGGACCGGGCCGGGGTCGCCAATGCGGTCTATCTTGGTGGGCCGGCCGGGACGGTGACGTTGCACAACTGCCGCACCATCCACGGCTCGAAGCCGAACCTGTCCGATGCCGGACGCCCGCTGCTGCTACATACCTACGCCGCCGCCGACGCGCTTCCCTATACCTGTAATCCGCTGCCGAGCCGGCTGGCCGGCAAGGTGGTGCGCGGCAAACCGGCCCGCTGGGCCGATCACGATCCGCGTCCCTGTCAGATGCCGCCGGACTGGTCGGGCGGCTATACGTCGCTGTTTGCGCTGCAACAAGACGAAAGCTGGAGCGACGAACAGCGCGAAATCATCACCCGGCAAACCGATGAAATCCGCGCCAATGGTTAGCCGCCGCGCCGATCTATCCGCAGCGGCGGCAGCGCACCTTGGCGAAGATTTCGTCCCAGTCGCCATCGGTGGCGGCGTAGTCGAGCAGGCAACGCAGCGCCTTGGATTCGTCGGCCAGTTTATACTTTTGCGTAATGCGCTTCAGCATGTCGTGGGCGTCGTGATTGATATCGAACGTCACCGGAGATTTTTCGCCTGCCATGTTCTGCTCCTGCAAAATTTAGTGAGAAGGTCGGTATCGCCGGCCAAGGGTTGCACATAATGCCGTCAAAATCATCGAGCGGGAAATGTTGAAGCGAACCGTCGGGTTGACCCGCGTTGTCATATCGTCAACACTGCGCAGTGTTGCGCGTGGGGAACGCGAGGACGGCTTGAGGAAAGGCAAGGACTTGGGTTTAGGGTATGGTGGCCCCCTTGATGCCAGAGCGGTTTCCGCGCCGATACGGTGGATATAAGAAATATAAAAGACGAAGATAATTCGCAACCAAGAAAGTAGTGTCGTTTCACAGGGAGGTATGAAAACATGGTAACGAATTTCAAGAAATTGGCGATTGGCGCCGCTGTCGGACTGGGGTTGGCAATGGCCAGCACGGGTACCGCCCAGGCGCAAGCGAATTGGAGCATGGCGGCGCCCTGGGGTGGCGGCGTGTTCCTGGAAGACGCCAGGGAGTTCGCCGGACTGGTCAAGACCATGACCAACGGGCGGGTGAATATTACGGTATTCCCGGCCGGTACGCTCGGCAAGGCGCTGAAGGTGACGGACACCGTCAAGTCAGGCGTCGCCCAGGTTGGCCACAACTGGATGGGCTACGACTGGGGCATCGACAAGACGACGGTTATCTTCGGCGGTTATGCCGGTGGCTTGGGCGAAGAGGAATTCTTCCTGTGGCTCTATGAGGCCGGTGGCGCGAAGCTGTGGGAACAGTACCGGATGGAAAAATTCGGCGTGGTGTCGATGCCTTGCGGTATCTTCCCATCGGAAATCTTCCTGCATTCCAAGGTTAAGGTCACCAACCTGGCTGATTACAAGGGTATTAAGCAACGCACCGCCGGCGCCTGGGCCGAAATCGGCGGCATGCTGGGCGCATCCACGGTGATCCTGCCGGGCGCCGAAGTGTATGCGGCGCTGGAACGCGGCGTCATCGACGCCACCGAATGGAGCTCGCCTTCGGCCAACGAGCCAGTCGGTTTCCACAAGATCGCCAAATACATCATCTTTCCCGGCATCCATCAGCCAGCTGCCGTTCAGGAATGCGAATTCAACAAGAAAGCCTGGGATTCGATCTCCGAACGCGACCAGAAGATGATCCGGCTGGCGGCGCGTCTGAACACTTTCGATCAGTGGCGCGACCATGCTTACAAGGACCTTGGCGCTTATCAGCGGTTCGAGAAATCGGGCAACACGATGCTGCGGCTTGAGCCCAGCTTCATCAAAGCGGCCCAGAAGGCGGCCAATGAATGGGCCGACAAACAGGTCGCGGGCAATGCCTGGTTCAAGAAGATGCTGAACCATCAGCGCGCGTTCCAGCGGAACATGCAGGTCTATCCGAAGATGCGGTCCGGTCCGGGCACCCGCACGGAAATCGGCAAGACCCACAAATAGTTACGATACAAGACAGACTTGAGCGGGGGCGCCGCAATGCGCCCCCTCTCTTTTATTCCTTTGCACAACAAATAGATTTGGGACACTGGCGATGGAAACAGTGCTGAGCAGCCTGTCCGAAGCACACGCGCTGATACTCTCGAACGAGCCGAAGGGGTACGGCGCGCTGCTTGGATTTTTCGTCGGGATGTTTTATGTGACCGC
>PTKA01000110.1 GCA_002937525.1 Alphaproteobacteria bacterium MarineAlpha10_Bin3 | reverse complement strand
AAAATGCTCAACAAGGCGAGCTTGCTTATAGTGACTGAGACGGCTCTTCCGCATGCTTCCCATGGTAACGCCTTGTCGGCATTATCTGGGTCAGCCCCAATTAATTTTTCGGATATGAATGCAAAATCTCTCATAGACGAGTGGATACTTGATGCGGCAGACCTTGAGACGATCTCCCAAGAAACACAACTCCAATTTTCAAAAATTTAAACTCGCTTTCGGCATAGCGGTTCAGTTTTTGACGGCCGCCGCGATCAAATCCAGCAGATAGGGCGGCGTCACCGGGCTCTGGTCGATATGGACGCCGAACGGCGACAGCGCGTCCTCGATGGCGGCGGCGATCGCCGCCAGTGCCGGGATCGTGCCGCCTTCCCCCGCCCCCTTGACGCCGAGCGGGTTCAGCGGCGTCGGCGTTTCCAGATGAACCTGATCGATCCGCGGAACATCGGTCGCCATCGGCAGCAGATAATCGCCGAAATTCACCGTTTGCGGCTGCGCCTCCGCATCGTAGCGCATCCATTCGTACAGCGCGTTGCCGATTCCATGGGCGACGCCGCCGATCACCTGGCCCAAAACCATCGTCGGATTGATTCGGGTGCCGCAGTCATGCGCCGTGCTGTAGCGCAGAATCGTCACATCGCCGGTTTCTATATCGACCTCGACCTCCACCGCATGAGACCCGTTGGCATAGGTCGAACGTTCGGGCGTGAAATAGGCGGTATCGTCGAGCCCGGCGGTGATCCCCTGCGGCAGCGAAAATCCCGGCATGCCGTTTGCAAAACCGGCGATTTCGGCGAAACTCTTGCCGTGTTGTGGCACGCCCTTGACAAATACCCGCCCCTCGGCAAGCTCAAGGTCGGCTTCCGCCGCTTCCAGCAAATGCGCCGCCACACGGATCAGTTTTTCGCGCACGGCAGTCGCCGCGATATCCGCCGAAGGCCCGGCATTGGCCGTGATCCGGCTGGCGAAGGTGCCGATGCCGAACGCCACGCCGGCGCTGTCGCCGGGCGCAACGCTAATGTCTTGCGGCTGCACGCCGAGCCGGTCGGCGACGATCTGCGCCAGCATCGTCTGGTGGCCCTGCCCCTGTGGTGCAGCGCCCGTCTGGACCGTCACCTTGCCGCTCTGCTCGATGCGGACGTTGACGCCTTCGAACGGTCCCAGCCCGGTCCCCTCGACATAATTGGCGATGCCAATGCCGATATAACGTCCGCCTCGTAGTGCCTCGGCCTGCCGCGCTCGGAATGAGTCGTATTCGGCCAGCGCCAAGGCTTCTTTCTGGCAGGCGGGATAATCGCCGCTATCATAGATGACCGGGCTGCCGTCGCGGAACACCAGCCCGACCGAATAGGGCATCCGTTCCGGGCCGATCAGGTTACGCCGCCGCGCCTCGGCCGGGTCGAGGCCGAGTTCGCGCGCAACCCGGTCCATTAGGCGCTCCATGACGAAGGCGGCCTGAGGCCGGCCGGCGCCGCGCACCGGCGTCGTCGCCACCTTGTTGGTGAACACGGCGGTAACGTTCATGCGGTAGGCCGGCAGCACATAGGGGCCGGGCACGGTGGTCGCGGATATGAATGGCGTAACAATGCCCCAAGGCAGATAGGCGCCAGAATCGTGGATCAGCGACCCGCGCAGGCCAAGCAGCCGGCCTTGCGAATCGACGGCGACCTCCACGTCCCAATGCTGGTCGCGTTCCTGATAGCTGGCAAGGAAATGTTCGCGGCGGTCCTCGATCCATTTGACCGGCCGGCCCAGCATTTTCGCCGCCGTGGCGACAGCGAAGTGTTCGGGATAATACATGCCCTTCGGCCCGAACCCGCCGCCGACATCGGCTGGCGCGATCACCCGGATTTGGTTTTCCGGCACGCCCATCATCCGCGCATAGGCGTTGCGCATCATATGCGGGGCCTGGGTATTGGCCCAGATCGTCATCGCGTCTGCGATCGGATCGTGGGCGGCGATCAGGCCACGGCATTCGATCGAATGGGCGCCGCCGCGATGTACGAAAATCGATTCCTGGAAGACATGGCCGGCCTTGGCGAAGGCCGCGTCCACATCGCCATAGGTCATTGGGAAATCGGCGGCGATATTGTCCGGCCGATCCGCATGGGCAGCCGCCGCACCTGGTGCCGCGGCCGCGAGAACGTCCGCCGCCACCGGCAACGGATCGTAATAGACTTCGATCAGCTCAGCCGCGTCCTCGGCGATATAGCGGTCATCGGCGACGATCAGGGCGACCGCCTCGCCAACGAAACACACCTCGCCTTGGGCCAGGGTATGGGCGGTTACCGGGTATCGCAGGGCCGGGTTCGGCACCATGAGAATTAGCCGGTGGTCGCGCAGTTCAGGCGGCAAATCGGCGTTGGTGAGGACCGTGTGAACGCCGGGCAAGGCGCTGGCCGCCGCCGTATCGATGCCGCAAATCCGCGCATGGGCATGGGGGCTGCGCAGGAACGCGGCATGGACCATGTTCGGCATGTGCAGATCGTCGACGAACCGCCCCTTGCCGGCCAGCAGAGCCGGGTCCTCGACCCTTGGAACCGACGCGCCGATCCAGCTCATTGCGCCGACCGGACATAGGCAAGCGCCGCATCGACAATGCCCTGATAGCCGGTGCAACGGCACAGATTGCCGCTCAAGGCTTCGCGGATTTCGCCTTCGCTGGGGTTTGGGTTGATGTCCAGATATTCGCTCAAGGTGCAGAGTATGCCGGGTGTGCAATAGCCGCATTGCAGGCCGTGATTGTCGGCGAAGGCCTGTTGCAGCGGGCTCAATCCTTCGGCTGGGGTCAGCCCCTCGACCGTGGTCACGGCGCATCCATCGGCCTGCACCGCCAGCATCAGGCAGGACCGCACCGACCGCCCGTCCAGCAGCACCGTGCAGGCGCCGCAGACGCCATGCTCGCAGCCGATATGGGTGCCGGTAAGGGATAATTCATGACGCAGAAAATCGGCCAGGGTCAGGCGCGGCTCGACCGAGCGGGTGACCGCATCGCCATTGACGCGAAGCGATATTCCCAGTGGCTCGTTCATCGACCGGCCCCCGATGCAGCGCGTTGGCTGGCCAGTTCCAGCGCGCGTCTTGTGTAGACCACGGCGATCCGTCGGCGGTAATCGCGCGACGCATGCACGTCCTCGATCCCAGCCACCCGGTCCGCGCATTGCGCAGCCGCTGCGATTAATTCCGCGCCGGGCACCTGACCAGCCAACATCGCTTCCGCCGCATCCAGCCGCACCGGCCCCATATCGACCCCAGTCAGGGCGATGGCGGCGCGGTCGATCCTGCCCTGTCGATCGAGGGTTATCAGCGCCGCCGCGCCGGCCAGCGCAAAATCGCCATGGCGGCGCGCCAGTTCCAGGAAAGCATGGCCATGACCTGCGGGCCAGGGCGAAAATGCAATCGCGGTCAACAGCTCGTCCGGTTCCAGATCGGGGGCCATGAAGCCCTGGCTCCAGCCGCCGATCGGCACCTCGCGCGCGCCATTCGCGCTGGCGAGGTGCAGCACCGCGTCATGAGCGCTGAACACCGCCGGCAGTTCCGCCGCCGGATCGAGATGGGCAAGGCTGCCGCCGATGGTGCCCCGGTTGCGGGTTTGCAGATGCCCGATCAGGTCCAGGGCCTCGATCATCAGCGGAGCGCGGGCGCGCAGCAGCGGCGAATCCTGGGCGTCGCGCTGCCGCACCATGGCGCCGATCCGCAGATTGCCGCCTTCCTCGGTGATTTCGGCCAGCGCCGCGATCCGGTTGATATCGATTAGGTTTTCCGGCGCGATATAGCGGTAATTCATCATCGCCATGAGCGATTGACCGCCGGCGATGACTTTCGCGTCGTCGAGCCGCGCCAGCAGATCGAGCGCCTCGGCGACGCTATTTGGCCGATGATAATCGAACGCGGCCGGCTTCATTGTCCCCTCCCCAGCAATCGGGCGATCATACGGCGTATCGCGCCGATAAACAGCGCGAAGGCGGATAGCGCCTCGGCCGGCGGCGGCGGCACTTCGGCCTGCTGGGGGGCGGCGACGATATTTTGTTCCAGGCATTGCGTAAACTGGGCGATCAGCGTCTCGGCAACGACCTGGATGACCCCGGCGCCGCGGCCATATTGCGCAATCGAACCGGCCAGCCGGAGATCGGTTTCGATATGCACGCGCGTGCCATTGGCTTCGGGGGTCAGCGAAAACGCAACATCGGTGTTGGCCGTTCCCTTGTTGCGGCCGGCCTGGCCGGACGCGGCGAGCCGGGCGGTCCAGGCGTCGTCGTCGCGTTCGATAAAACGCATCTCACCGTTGAAGGTCAGGCTGACCGGTCCGAGCCGGACCTTGATCGAACCCTTATAGGCCGCATCGCCGGTGACCTCGGTTAGACTCGCGCCGGGCACGCAGGGCGCGATGCGTTCGATGTCGGTCAGGATCGCCCAGGACAATGCCGGCGGCGCGGAGACAACAAAGCTGTTTTCGATTTTCATAATCTGGCGTAGTCGAAGGTCGCCGCCGAGAACAGTTCCTCGACACTGAGCCGCCGCTCGGTCAGCCCGTGTTCATGGGAACAGCGGATCAAAGTCTCGATATCCTTGGCGTTTTCGGCCACGCCGTAGGGCCAGAAATCATCGCCGAGCAGCGCCCGCGTCGCCGCCAGTTCGGCCCTGGCCCATGGCAGGGACAGCGCCAGGATGCCAATTTTTTCCAGATCAGCGATGGCCAGTTTCTTGGCCTCGCGAAACGCCTTGTACAGGCTGGCGCAGAGCCAAGGATGCCGCTCAGCCGGGTTTTCGCACACGGCGACCAGATGCATGATCGGGTGCGGGCCGGTCTTGGTGTAATCTGACATTTCCCAGATATACCCTGATTCAATGAGAATGCGAAAGAAAGGCTTGCCGGATCTGTTAGAAAGGATTCTTGTTGGGAGCATGATTCGCGCGGGATTTTTGAGCACGACGGAACGGGCAGGTTTGATTGATTAGGCTTGCGATGGCTTGGTCGAGCATCGTTTGGCGCGGCGCGCGAATGCGCTTGTTCTGCTGGACCGGGGAATGAGTTGCTCAGATATCGGGGCGGTACTTCTCCTCGACGACTATACGGTTCGAACTTGGTTCCGGCTCTACAGGGAAGAAGGGATCTTGGGGTTGGCTGGGTTCGGCTGCGAGGGTAGCACCTGTCATTTGAGCGCCGAGCAACGGCAGCGGCTGGTATTGTGGGTTGCCGAGACGCTGCTGCGCACGACGCGCCATGTCGGGGCGTGGATTGAGCGGGAGTTCGGCATCGTCTATCAGAGCCGTTCGGGACTGATCGCGCTGCTTCATCGTTTGGGGATAGAGCATCGTAAACCACAATCGGTGTCACGAAAGCTTGACGAGGCCGAACAGCAGGACTTCATTGAGGCCTATGACATCCTTCTGAACACATTGCCCGACGACGAGGCAGTGATGTTTGCCGACGCTGTGCATCCGACCCATGCGGCGCGGCCAGTGGGTTGCTGGGCGCCGAAGGACACCAAGGTTGCGGTTGACCAGACGAGCGGACGCCAGCGAATGAACATTCACGGGGCCATTGATCTCGAGACAGGCCAGACCCGTATGCGCGAGGTGCTGACGGTCGATGCCATGAGCACCATTGCGCTTCTGATGTCTATTGGGGCCTTGTATCCAGCGATGCGGCTGATCCACGTATTCTTGGATAACGCGCGTTACCATCACGCCAAGCTGGTCCGGGAGTGGCTGGCCGAGCCGGGGCGGCGGATCGAGCTACACTTTATCCCAGCATATTGTCCGCACCTGAACCCTATCGAGCGCCTGTGGGGATTGATGCATCGAAACCTCACCCATAACCGATGTTACGCCACATACAATGAGTTTTGCGATACGATG
>PTKA01000011.1 GCA_002937525.1 Alphaproteobacteria bacterium MarineAlpha10_Bin3 | reverse complement strand
TTCGTAGCGCCGGAAGATGCCAATTTCAGGCGTCTTTACCGGGGCCGCGAGGACCTTCATACCGGCCTGACGGAGGAGGCGTTCGCCCGTGCCTGCGAAACTCGCTTCTCCATTCTCGACCGGCGGCCCCTCCAATCGGGAACCCGCACTTTGTTTCTGTTGCGGACGAAGGACACAAACGGCGGTGCCGCCGGCGACCGATCTGGCCCCGCCCGTTCCGCCGGCTCCGCCGGCCCAAAGCACTGGGGAACCGCGTCGCTACGGTGCTGAAAACACCGATGCGCGGGTCGTCATTCAGGCGACGGATGACAGCTGGGTGCAGATTCGCAACAAAGAAGGTAAGTTGCTGTTGACGCGGGTTCTGCGGGTTGGCGACAGCTATTGGGTGCCGAACCTGGCCGGGGTGGTGATGCGTACCGGAAATGCCGGCGGGCTCGATATCCGGGTCGATGGCGAATCCGTGCCGGGGCTCGGTCCCAAGGGCGCTATTCGCCACGAGGTCGTGCTCGATGCGGAACGGCTAAAAGCCGGCACCGCCATTAGCCGCTGACCATGCAAACCGCTATCGCTTGACTTTCCTTGCGGCGCGGGCACATTCGCCGTTCCGCATCAACCGCAAACAACGGCGTTTCGACCATGGCCCTGCTACAGCCCGTTCGCGGCACGCATGATCTGTTGCCGGACCAGACCCGTGCGCACCGGTTTGTGTCGAAGGTCGCGCGCGCCGCCGCGTCACGCTACGGGTTCGACGAGATGTCGACGCCGATATTCGAGTTCAGCCAGGTGTTCCAGCGGACATTGGGCGACACGTCGGACATCGTGACCAAGGAAATGTACACGTTCACCGACAAGGGCGGCGACGAAGTCACGTTGCGGCCGGAAAACACCGCCGGCATTGCCCGCTGCTTCATTTCCGAGGGATTGGCGCACAGCGCGCCGTTCAAGGTGTTCTACAGCGGACCGATGTTTCGCTACGAACGGCCGCAAAAAGGGCGGCTGCGCCAGTTCCACCAGATCGGCGTGGAGTTGATCGGCGTCGCCCAGCCGCAGGCTGATATCGAGGTCATCGCCTGCGGCGCTCGCGTACTCGACGATCTGGGTGTGCTGTCGGATACGGTGCTGGAATTGAACACGCTTGGCGACACTGCCAGCCGCACGGCCTACCGTGCCGCGCTGGTGACGTATTTCAGTGACCATCTGGACGCGCTTTCCCCGGAAAGCCGCGACCGGCTGACGCGCAATCCGCTCCGGATTCTCGATTCCAAGAACCAGGCCGACCGGGAAGTTGTCGCCAACGCGCCGCTTTTTGCCGATTATTTGAACGCGGAAAGCAGCGATTTCTTTACCGCCGTAACGGCCGGTCTTGAGGCGTTGGATATCGCGTTCACGCTCAATGCGCGGCTTGTGCGCGGTCTCGACTATTATTGCCACACGGCGTTTGAATTCACCACCGATGCGTTGGGCGCGCAGGGCGCGCTTATTGCCGGCGGCCGCTATGACGGGCTGATCGGCATGATGGGGGGGCGGGAGACGCCGGGCGTCGGCTGGGCCGGCGGCATTGAAAGATTGGCGATGCTGCGGGGCGATCCGCCGCTGCCGCCGCGGCCGGTCGGCGTGGTGCCGATCGGCAAAGCGGCGTTGCGCGCAGCACAGTCCCTCACCGAACAGCTGCGCCGCGATGGCTATCGAATCGATATCGGGTATGGCGGAAATTTGAGCCGGCGCATGAAACGGGCCAATAAAATCAATGCCTCGGCGGTCGTGATTCTGGGCGAAGATGAATTGGCGCGGCAGGCGGCCACTGTCCGCCACATGGATACGGGCGAACAGGAAGAGGTGGCGCTGGCCGCTCTTTCGGACTATCTCGCCCGCTATCGTTAACGCGCGATGCCGGCCGAAGGGCGGGCCGAGCCGTTCGTGGTTGGCGCGAATCATCGCTCCAGCACGGTGGCGTTGCGCGACCGGATGTTCATCGACGAGGCGAAAGCGCCGCTGGTATTCGAGCAGCTCGCAGAAAGCGGAATCGAACAAGCCCTCTTGATGTCGACCTGCGACAGGGTTGAAGTGCAAGCGGTGTCCAAAAATCCCGACGGGGCTGCGCAATCCATTCGTGGTATGCTGGCCCGGATGGCCGGTATCGGCGAAGGCGATCTTGCGGATCAGGTCTATTGTTTGTCCGGTGCGGCGGCGGTGCGGCATATCTTTGCCGTCGCATCCTCGCTGGACAGTCAGACCATCGGCGAACCGCAAGTGCTGGGCCAGATGAAGGAAAGCCATCGTCTGGCCCGGTCCAGCGGCATGATTGGCGCCGAACTGGAATCGGTGCTGCAATCCGCCTATGTCACCGCAAAACGGGTGCGCTCGGAAACCGAAATCGGCCACCGGCCGGTGTCGATCGCGGCGGCGGCGGGACGGATTGCCCGTGACGTGCAGGGCGACCTTGGCCAGGCGGCATTGTTCGTGGTCGGGCTTGCCGATATGGGCGATATCATCGTCGATCAACTGCGCGCCGCGGGCGTAAAGCGGGTCACGCTTTGCGGCCCGTCGCGCCGGACGGCGGCAGCGGCGCGGCGCAACGGGTATAATTTTGTATCCTTCGAGGCGCTGGAAGATAGCCTGAAGGCCGCCGAAATCATCGTTACCGCGGTCGGGACCGGCCAGTTTCTGATCACGCCCGAAATGATGGAAGGGGCGCTGCGGCGGCGGCGATGGCGGCCGGTATTGTTGATCGATGCGGGGGTTCCAGGCGATATCGATCCTGCGGTCGGCGCTTTGGACGGCGCATTTCTGTATACCCTGGACGATCTGGAGCGGGTTGCGATGGAGGGGCGCTCGACGCGGGGCGCGGCCGCCGGAACGGCATGGCGCATTGTCGATGAGGAAGTTGCATCGTGGCGGCGCGCCGAAGCCGCACGCGACGCAGCACCCGCCATAACGGCGCTGCGGACCCGGTTCGAAGCGGTCCGGGCGGAAATTCTGGACGATACGCCGGACGCCGATGCGCGCGACGCAACCCGGCAATTAATCAACCGGTTGCTGCACCAGCCGAGCCGTGCGATGCGGTCTTTTGCCGAACAAGCGGATGAGATGCAGGAGTTGCAGGAAGCGGATCGCCTGTTGCGGCGGTTGTTCGACCTTGGTGGACGCGAAGATTAGAAAGTAGACAAAATGGCCAGGAACGAAAAATTCGCAAGTCTTGTTGCGCGGCACGAAGAACTGACGGCGTTGATGTCGAGTGGCGATCTGGCGCCGGATGATTATAAAAATATGTCGAAGGAATTTGCCGAACTGGCGCCGGTGGTCGAAAAAATCAAGCAACTGGACAGTGCATCGCGCGAACTCGACGATCTGGCGGAACTCTCGTCCAACCCGGAAATGAAGGAACTGGCGGAGGCCGAAATGCAGGAACTCCGCGCCCGCATACCGGAAATCCAGCAGGCGCTGCAAATCATGCTTCTGCCCAAGGACTCGGCGGACGACAAGAACGCTATCCTGGAGGTCAGGGCCGGGACCGGCGGGGATGAGGCGTCGCTGTTCGCGGCTGAACTGTTTCGGATGTATCAGCGTTACGCCGAGGGGCGGGGCTGGAAATTCGAGATCATGGGCATCAGCGATAACGAACTTGGCGGCTACAAGGAAGCATCGGCGCTGGTTTCGGGCCGGGGCGTTTTCGCCAGGCTGAAATTCGAATCCGGTGTCCATCGCGTGCAGCGCGTGCCGGCGACCGAGTCCAGCGGCCGGGTCCATACCTCCGCCGCGCCGGTCGCGGTATTGCCGGAGGCCGAGGAAGTCGATGTCCAGATCAACGACAAGGATCTGCGGATCGATATTTTTCGCGCCAGCGGTCCCGGCGGACAATCCGTGAATACCACCGACAGCGCCGTGCGGATCACCCATCTGCCGACCGGCATCGTCGTCTCCCAGCAGGACGAGAAATCCCAGCACAAGAACCGGGCCAAGGCGGTGACGATTTTGCGCGCGCGAATTTACGATCATGAGCGCGCCCAGCTGGATGCCGCGCGCGCCGCCGATCGGCGCGGCCAGATCGGCACCGGCGACCGGTCGGAACGCATCCGCACCTATAATTTTCCGCAAGGGCGGGTCACCGATCACCGGATCAATCTGACCCTCTATAAAATCGATAAAGTCGTCGATGGCGAAGCGTTGGATGAAATCATCGATCCCTTGATCGCCGACGACCAGGCAGCCCGGCTGGCGCATATAAGATGACCAGCATCGGGACCTGCCTTGCCCAGGGATCGGCGCGGCTCGCGGCGGCGGGGATTTCCGGTGCGCGCAAGGAAGCGCGCCTGTTATTGGCGCAGGCGACCGGGTTCGCGCTGGAGACGCTGATCGGTTATCCTGAACGGCCGGTCGACGACCGGCCGAAATATGAGCGTCTTCTGGCCCGCCGCGCGGCGCGCGAACCACTGTCGCATCTGCTTGGCCGGCGCGAATTCTGGAGCCTAGAATTCACGGTCACCCGCGACACGCTTGACCCCCGCGCCGATAGCGAGACCGTCATTGAAGCCGCTCTGGCGCGGATTGCCGACCGGTCGGCGGCGCTGCGCATTGCCGATCTGGGGACCGGAACGGGTTGCCTGCTGGCGGCGCTGCTGTCGATGCTGCCCTATGCGTCGGGTCTGGCGGTGGACCGCGACCCGGCCGCCGCCGCCATCGCGGCGCATAATTTCGTGGCGCTGGGCTTTGGCGGCCGCGCCCAGACCATGGTTGGCGACTGGGGCGAGGCGTTGTCCGGAAAATTCGATCTGGTGGTCGCCAATCCGCCCTATATACCAAGCGGCGAGATTGGCGGTCTGCAGCCGGAAGTCTCGGTTTATGAACCGCGCCGCGCCCTTGATGGCGGTCGCGACGGGCTGTCGGCGCTGCGCCGGGTCATCGCCGGGCTGCCGGCCTTGCTGGCCGCCGGCGGGACGGCGGTGGTGGAGTTCGGCGACGGGCAAGGCGTTGCGGTCGCGGGATTGATCGTCGATGCCGGCCTGTGTGTCGTGGCGCGGCGTCGCGACCTTGCGGGGCGCGACCGGTGCGTTGTTTGTGAATCGCGATGATAAATTGCCCCGCGATACCATCTGTTCGATAACGCCCTTCGCAAGGACGGATCGGGACAAGAACGATTTGACCCGATTTTGCGGCCTCGATTTTGTGGCAAAGTGTCGCGCCGACGACTGAAATTCCCCGAAATTCGGTACAAACCCGCTGAAATATGCGATTTGTCCAGCAACGCGCTTGAATTGGCGAGGCGGCGCAGTAGTATGAAATAATTTGGTGCAGTCGATGATCGTCGGTGCCGAGACGATGGCCGAAGCGGCAATAGATGGGTTTGGGATGGGAGGAGCAATCGTGGAATCACGGTTTGCCGCATACGCGGCGACGCTTGCGGGCGTGTTTGGCGCTGGCGTCGGAATGGCGCAAGCAGGTGAGCCGAAGGATTGGCAGTTCGGTTTTCAGGAACCGGCCAGTTTAACCATGGACCGGATCGACGGATTTCACGATTTCGTCACCATTATTGCGGTCGCAATTTCAATCTTTGTGATGGTCCTGCTGCTCATCGTCATTTTCAAGTTCAATGAACGGGCCAACCCGACGCCGACAACCACGACCCACAATATGCTGCTCGAAGTGCTGTGGACCGCGGGTCCGGTCCTCATCTTGATTATTATCGCCGTTCCGTCGTTCAAACTGCTTTATTATGCCGACCGAGTCGAAAACCCGGACATGACCCTGAAGATCACCGGAAATCAGTGGTACTGGTCCTATGAGTATCCCGATTACGGCAATTTTGGCTTCGACGCCAACATGGTCAGCGACGAGGACATCGCCAAGAACCCGAATTTAAAACGCTTGATGGACACCGACAACCGGGTCGTGTTGCCGGTCGGCAAGCGGATCCAGCTGCTCATGACGTCCAACGACGTCCTCCATAACTGGGGTATCCCGTCCTTCGGAATCAAGCTGGACACGGTGCCGGGGCGGTTGAACGAAACCTGGGTTCAGATTACGAAGCCCGGCGTCTATTACGGGTTCTGTTCGGAGTTGTGTGGCGTTAATCACAGCTATATGCCGGTTGCGATCGAAGCGGTCTCTCCGGAAGACTTCGCAATTTGGGTCGAGGCCGCGCAGAAGAAATACGCACGTCAGGACGAGCCGGCCAAGCGGCTGCTCCAACTTGCCAAGAACAAAGCCGCAGACTGAAGCGCAGAGATTAAAGGGATTTAGACATGGTTGGCGCACACGCTAATCCGACCGGTTGGAGACGTTTCGTCTATTCGACCAACCACAAGGACATTGGCACGATGTACCTGCTGCTGGCCGTGTTTTCGGCCATTATTGGCGGCGCGCTTTCGGTCTATATGCGCATGGAATTGATGGATCCCGGCGTCCAGTACATGACCAATGAAGACGGTTCGCCGAACGGTCAGTTCTGGAACGTCGTCATCACCGCGCATGGCCTGATCATGGTCTTCTTCGTCGTTATGCCGGCGATGATTGGTGGCTTCGGAAACTGGTTCGTTCCGCTAATGATCGGCGCACCCGATATGGCGTTTCCACGCATGAACAACATCAGCTTCTGGCTGCTGATACCGGCGCTGCTGTTGCTGGTTGCTTCGGCGTTTGTCGGCGATGGCGCCGGCACGGGCTGGACCGTGTATCCGCCGCTGTCGAACGTCGAGGGACATCCGGGGCCTTCGGTCGATATGGCGATCTTTGCACTGCATTTGGCTGGCGCGTCGTCGATTCTGGGCGCGATCAACTTCATCACCACGATCTTCAACATGCGCGCGCCGGGCATGACAATGCACAAGATGCCGCTGTTTGCCTGGTCGATTTTGGTGACCGCATTCCTGCTGCTGCTGTCGTTGCCGGTACTGGCTGGTGCCATCACGATGTTGCTGACCGACCGTAATTTCGGCACTGCATTCTTCAAGCCTGAGGGCGGCGGCGATCCGATCCTGTTCCAGCATCTGTTCTGGTTCTTCGGCCATCCGGAAGTCTACATCATGATTCTGCCGGGCTTTGGCATCATTTCACACGTCATCTCGACCTTTTCGAAGAAACCGATCTTTGGCTATCTGGGCATGGCCTATGCGATGGTGTCGATCGGGTTCGTCGGCTTCCTGGTATGGGCGCATCATATGTATACGGTTGGCTTGGGCGTCGATACACGGGCTTATTTCGTCGCTGCGACACTGGTCATCGCGGTGCCGACCGGGATCAAGGTTTTCAGTTGGATCGCGACCATGTGGGGTGGCTCGATCCGGTTCGATACGCCGATGCTATGGGCGGTCGGGTTCATCTTCCTGTTCACCGTCGGCGGCGTTACCGGTGTTGTCCTGGCCAATTCGGGCGTCGATCTGGCCTTGCACGACACCTATTACGTGGTGGCGCATTTCCATTATGTGCTGTCGTTGGGTGCTGTGTTCTCGATCCTCGCCGGTACCTATTACTGGTTTGCCAAGATGACGGGCAGGCATTATCTGGAATGGGCCGGCAAGCTGCATTTCTGGACGACGTTTGTCGGCGTCAACCTGACATTCTTCCCGCAGCATTTCCTGGGTCTCGCCGGCATGCCGCGACGCTATATCGATTATCCCGATGCGTTGGCTGGTTGGAACATGGTGTCATCCTACGGCGCGCACCTTACCGCCGCGTCCACGGTCTTTTTTCTGATCATGATGGTCTATGCGATGGTGAAGGGCCGCCGCGCCGCGCCAAATTACTGGGGCGAAGGGGCGACGACGCTGGAATGGACCGTGACTTCGCCGCCGCCGTTCCACAGTTATGAAGAACTGCCGCGAATCAAATAAGCAGCGGCGTTGAGGAGATGATAAAAGTGAGCGATACCGCATACCGCGAAACCGAACTCGTGCGGGGCGAATTGAGCTATGGCAGCCCGGGCGACTATTTTGCCCTGCTCAAGCCGCGCGTGGTGTCGCTTGTTGTCTTCACCGGGGCGGCGGGGGTCATCGTTGCGCCCGGCGGCATTCATCCCCTGATTGCCATGGTGGCGATACTTTGCATCGCAATCGGCGCGGGTGCGGCGGGGGCTATCAACATGTGGTATGACCGCGATATCGACGCGATCATGGCGCGGACCTGCCAGCGGCCCATACCAACCGGGCGGATCGCGCCCGGCGACGCGCTGGGCTTTGGCGTCGTGCTTGCCATCGGCGCGGTCGCGGTCATGGGTTTGGCGGTCAATCTTGCCGCGGCGGGGTTGTTGGCGGTTTCGATCCTGTTCTACGTTTTCATCTATACGGTCTGGCTGAAGCGCCGCACGCCGCAAAATATCGTGATTGGCGGCGCGGCCGGCGCCTTCCCGCCGATGATCGGCTGGGCCGCGGTCACGGGTGGCGTGACGGTCGAGTCCCTGGCCTTGTTTGCCCTGATTTTCTTATGGACGCCGCCGCATTTTTGGGCGTTGGCGCTCTATCGGCGGGGCGACTATGCCAAGGCCGGAATTCCAATGCTGCCGGTTGTCGCGGGCGACGCCGAGACGAAAAAACAAATGCTGCTCTACACCGTATTGCTGGTCCCGGTGGCCGTGCTGCCGGCCTGGCTCGGCACCACCGGAATCGTCTATGGCGTCGGGGCGCTGGTGTTGAGTCTGTTCTTCCTCGCCGCCGCGAGCGCGGTGTGGTTCGACCCGACTACGCGCGCGGCAAAACGCATGTTCGGATATTCGATCTTCTACCTGTTCGCGCTGTTCGCCTTGCTGATGGTGGACGCGGCGCCCGGGTTGGGCGGTTAAGGTGGGATGGGTGCGTCCATGACAACGGCGAGGAATATGGCCGAGAAAGACGATAATCACGGCTATCGAAGTGAAATGCACCGGCGGCAACGTTCCAAGAACTGGGCTATGCTGGCGGCGCTGGTCGGGTTGAACAGGCTCTGGGGCCTCGGTCTCGGCGCCGAGGAGCTTCAGTCTCTGGCGGCCCAGCTTAGCTCTGACGCGCCATTCTTCATTCGCGGCGGGACGGCCATCGTCCTGGGCAGGGGAGAGCGCGTGCGCGCGCTGCCCGGGGCCGACCTCCCCTGGATGGTACTGCTTGCGCCCGGGACCGAGCTGGCCGACAAGACCGCGTCCATGTACTCCGCCATCCCGCGGACCAGCTACACCAGGGGGGCGTTGACGAGAAAGCTCGAAGCCAGGATTCGCGGCGGCGGGGACGTACCCGCACAGTTCTTCTTCAATGCCTTCGACAGCGTGGCTCGGAAGGTGTTTCCAGACAGCTCCAGGCACTGGCAAGCCTTCGTGTCCGTTGGCGCCAGAGAGATACACCTGGCCGGCAGCGGACCGACGCTGTTCGCGCCCGTGGCTAAGAGAGAGGTAGGCACGGCCATGCAGCTACTGCTTTCCCAGAGATATGGCTGGCCAGCCTTCCTGGTGTCGGCCTGGCAGCCGGCGGGAGGGGAGCCCGCAGGAGGGGAGCTATAGGTGCGCTGATTGCCGGGGCCGCCAGCGGAGCGTTCATGGCCTCGGTCTTCGTGTCAGTGGGTGCGTTCATGGCGTTCACGCTGGTCAAAGACCCTTCGCCGGCAATGGCGGTGATGCTGGCGCGGTTCCCGCCCGGTGGCGCGGTCATGGCGGTGGTGGTGCTGGCCTATCCGGTCTGGGGGGCGATCGGCGTCGTCATGGGGCTGCTCTTCCTGGCGATGCAGAACGGCATGCCCGGGGGCGGGCTGGGGAGCCCCAACCTGGCATACTCGATAGCGGTCACCACCGCGGCGGCCCTGTTGGCTGCACCCCTGACGCTGCTGCTCAGACGGGTCTGGCAGGGCGTCGTCGGCATCGCGGTCTCCTCGGTGGCGATATTCGGCTGGCTCCTGCCGTTCCTGGCTAGCTGAGATTGCGACGACACTGATATGTCGGTATTCGACCTACACGTGCATACGCTCAGAGGCAGCAGCGACAGCAGCCTGGCGCCCGAAGAGCTCATTCGGGAGGCGGCACGGATCGGACTCGACGGCGTGTGCCTGACAGAGCATAGCGGGGGCTGGGAGCCAGCCGAGCTCCAGCGGACCTTCGGCGACTCCGGCCTCACCGTGATTCAGGGCCTGGAGGTTGCCACCGAAATGGGCCACGTGCTGGTGCTCGGCATGCAGCGGTACGAGGCCGGGATTGGCCGTATCGGCGAGCTGCGCAGAGCGGTGGACCGGGCGGGCGGTGTGATGATCTCGGCCCATCCGTTCAGGAACATGTTCAGCCGGCCCCCGTACAGCTCCAACCTGCTGTACCCGGAAGTGGCGGACGTTCCCAATGACGCCCAGGATGCTTCCCGCCACCCGCTTTTCGCCATCGTCGACGATATCGAAGTTCTCAACGGCGCCAACAGCCCCGAGGAGAACGCATTCGCGTCCGAGGTCGCCGGATGCCTGGGGTTGCGCGGAACGGGCGGCAGCGATGTACACTCGACCCACGGGCTTGGCAGCTGCGTGACGGTTTTCGATGGCGACGTGAGATCGGAGTCCGACCTGGTTGAAGCCCTGAAAGCGAAGGCGTACGTCCCGGGACAGGAGTACAATACGGAGGGTTTCACGACCCTCTGACAGCCACAGAATGGAGGTGACAGTATGGCCCATAGCAGCGATGACCTGCCTCACGGGGTAGTTATGCCCCCCCTGGCTTACGGGGGGGTGCTTGTGGTGACCGCGATCGTGCACGTGTTCGCGCCGGCCAGGGTGCTGCCCGCGGGCAGTGTGCAGTTCGCCGTCGGGCTGCCCGTAATCGCGCTCGGTCTGGCGATTCTCATCTGGGCGTTTTTCGCCTTACGGAGCGTGGGGGAGCACCCCG
>PTKA01000109.1 GCA_002937525.1 Alphaproteobacteria bacterium MarineAlpha10_Bin3 | reverse complement strand
CAGGACACCAGCCCGGAACAATGGCAGGTCGCCGCCGCCCTGGCCGATGAGTTTTTCGCCGGCTCCGGGGCCTCGGACGTCGAGCGCACCCTGTTCATCGTCGGCGATGAAAAACAATCCATCTTCAGCTTCCAGGGCGCCGACCTGGAGACCCTGGCGATCATGCGCAGGACCTTCCGCGAAGCCGTCGAGGCAGCCGAGGCGGTGTGGGACGAAGTCGGACTCGAGACCTCCTTCCGCTCGACGCCGACGGTGTTGAAGGCGGTCGACACCCTGTTCGCCAGCCAGTACGACGCCTATGAAAGCCTGTCGGACGGGTTGAAGCGGACACTCGAAGGATTGAAGGGCGTCCATGACAACCGGATTCAATCGCCCAAGGTTACGGCCGACCGGAACGCCGAACGGACCAGCAAGCTTCGCATCGACCCGGACGCCGCCGATGAGCCCGAATGCGAACATCCCGTAATCATTACCCACCCGGAAACCGGCCGCAAGGCGCTGTATGTCAACGTGGTGCGGACCCACCGTTTTGCTGGCATGACCGAAGAGGAAAGCCGCCCCTTGCTCGAATATCTATTCGAGCATTCCTCCAGGCCCGAATTCACCTGCCGGTTCCGGTGGCGCGATGGGTCGATTGCGTTCTGGGACAACCGATGCGTCATGCACCGGGCGCTGAACGATTATCCGGGCCAAAGGCGCTACATGAACCGCGTCACCGTGGATGGCGGCCGGCCGGCCTGACGATGCAGATCGCGCCGGTGCATTTTCACGGCCTGGCGCCCCGCTTCCTGGATGGGATGCTGGAAATTCCCGTGTATCATATGCGCGGCGGCACCTCGACCGGGATCGTTTTGTACGCGCATCATTTGCCACCGGGTCTGGCGTTGCGCGAGGAGTTGATCCGTCACCTCATGGGCGTGCCCGCGACCGGCAATGTGGCGGCGAATTCGCAGATCACCGGGCTTGGCCGCGGCATTGCGCAAAGCTGCAAGGTCTTCATCGTCGACCGCTCGGACCGGCCCGACGCGGATATCGACAGCACTTTGGCGCAGCTCGCGCCGAACAAGGCGGCAATCGACTGGAGTGTCAATTGCGGCAACATGTCGGCGGCCTTGCCGGTCTTCGCCAACCAGGTCGGGCTGTTATCGCTGACGCCGGGCCCGAACCGGGTACGCATCCACAACACCAATACCGGTATCGTCACCCATGCGTTTCTCGATATGCCGGAACCGGGCGAGGCGATGGCGTCCGCAACGACAATACCCGGTGTCATGGGGGCCTGGCCGGGGGTCCAGCTGGCTCTGCTGGACCCGGTCGGGGCCAAGACCGGATCGTTGTTTCCGACCGGCAAGCGCCTGGATAGGATCGAGGGGATCGAGGTGTCCTGCGTCGATCTGGCGGTGCCGATGGTTATCGTGCGCGCCGGCGATCTTGGCAAAACGGCCAGTGAAACGCCGGGCGCGCTCGACGCGGACGCCGAATTCAAGGAACGCTTGCGGCGAATCTGGGTTGCCGCCGGGCTGAAGATGGGGCTGAAACGAAGCGACGGCGCGCCGATGCGCAAGGCCGAACTGGCGGCCAGCGAAACCATCCCGAAAATCTGCATTATCGCCGCGCCGGACACCGATGAGGCGGCGCGCGGCGCGCATATCCGGGTGCGCTATTTCACGCCGCAGGCCGCCCACAAGTCGCTGGCCGTGACCGGCGGTGCGTGCCTCGCCGCCGCTTGCCTGGTGCCCGGCACGGTCGCCAACCCGATTGCGCGCGGATCGGGTGTGCTGGGGCCAAACGAGGCGGATCATGTCGTGCGCATGGCCAACCCGGCGGGAATTTTGCAGGCGACGATCACCGGGTCCCTGCAAGGCGAGGATATCGCCATGCCGCGCGCCGCCTATGAACGCAGCACGCAAATCCTGCTGCGCGGCCACACGCCGCTTTACAACGCGTCGGCGGAATTGCACGCCGCATATCAGGACATCGCGGCGGCCGGCGTATAATAGGTTCCCTTGCCATCGCGTTTGGCGATGCCGCCATAGCCCTTATGCAGGACCACGCCGGGCACCGCCGGACGGCCATCTTCACGCAGCCACAGGCGCAGCAGAAGCCGCTTGCTGGCCGGGTCGGGCGCATCTTCGAAGGCGGTGCGGGTATGCAGGACGCAGCAATTATTGGTAAAGGTCGCCTCGCCCGGTTGCAGGGTCATGTCAAGGCGGAATTCCGGCCGGTTGCCGATTTCCTCGAACATATCCAGCGCCTCGGTTTCGGCATCGCTCATCGTCACATGGCCTTCTTCGGCCGCAAGGTCGATATAGCCGCGAATCAAGATGACGCTGGGCACCCCGTCGGTGATTGAGAAAATCGGAATGCGCTGGCGCGTGACCAGGGGCTCGCCCGGCGCCTGTTCGCCAAAACGGTGATGGAAATAACCCCGGTACAGATAGGCCAGTAGATCCGGCCGCCTCGCCAGCATTTCATTGTGAATGGCGAGCGCGCTGGCATAGCCGCTGACGCCGCCGGCCAATGCCGGGCGGATGCACAACATGCCGATATGATCGCAGCGGTCGGTGTGCAGCTTCAGTTCGCGGCGGCTGCGATAGGCCCGCTCATTGCGGTCGTCATCGCCGATATTGATGACGTCGCCGACCAGATCGCCCATCGCGCTTTGCGAAGTCGGGCGGCCGATATGGACGCCCAGGCCAAGGAACATCAACCGCAGATCGTCTGCGTCCATGCGCTCGACCGGGAAACCGCGCAGCATCAGCAAGCCGCGGCCGCGCAGGATTTCGTCCCGCCACGCCGCAACATCCTCGCGGATCGCCGCCAGGGGAAAGGATTCCACCGTCACCTCTTCATGCGCCGCGCCGGCTTGTTTGAGGCGCGCGGTGTCGGATTCCAGGGCGTCGATTTGGCGCGCCGTCAGATCGACCGCGAAATCGTCGTTCGATGCAAAATCGGTCGCCTTCCAGGCCGATCGATGGTTGAACGGTTCGATATCGGTTTCAAGCATGGCGTCTTTACTCACCCTGGCGGAACAAATTCGCCATATGGTACGCTGGGCGATTGGCTTTCGTCAAAACACAACGTTCAAGATACGGAAAATTCGTGCGCTTTACCCTTGGAACGATTCTTGCCGTCCTTTTGATTTTCGCCGCTGGAATCGGCCAGGCCGGCGAACGCCAGGTCACCGCATCGCATAAAGGACTGACTCTCAATGGCCGCCTGGTTACCGCCGATGGCGCAGGCGTGCGGGACGGGATCGTTCTGTTCACCCATGGGACGCTGGCGCATAACGGCATGGAACTGGTTCGGGCAGTTCAGGCGGGCCTTCGGGAGCGCGGGGTCAATTCGCTGGCGATCACGCTTAGCCTGGGCCTGGACAAGCGCATTGGCATGTATGACTGCAAGGTCCCCCATCGTCACAGGCACGAGGACGCGCTGGATGAAATCGGCGTCTGGCTGGACTGGCTGAAGGCCGAGGGTGCGGGCGACGTGACCTTGATGGGACATTCGCGCGGCGCCAATCAGACCGCCTGGTTTGCGGCCGAACGGCCCAATGCCGTGGTCAAGCGCGTGGTTTTGCTGGCGCCGTCGATGTGGCGTGCCGCGCGCCGCGATGCCGACTACGAACGGCGCTACAATACCCCGCTTGAACCGATCCTGAAGCAGGCGGCGGCCCTGGTAGCCGCGGGCAAGGGCGGCGCGATACTGAAAAATACCGGTTTCGTCTACTGTCCCGGCACCGCGGTCAGCGCCGCGAGTTTCGTGTCCTACTACAAGGATGAACGTCGCCGGCACACGCCCGCCTTGTTGCCGAAAATCGGCGTTCGCGTCCTCGTCATTGCCGGGTCCCAAGACATGGTCGTCAAGGGAATACCCGAAGCCGTGCGGCCCTTGGCCGATGGCGGCAAAATTACACTGCTCGTCATCGAAGACGCCGGCCACTTCTTCCTCGACTTCTATGCCGAAGACGTAGCCGATGCGGTGGCCGGGTTTACCGCCCCTTGAGCGCCGGCCCGACACCGCTATATTAGTGCTGCGCATCGCCCTTGTTCCATATTTGAAAATTATGAATGTATCTAACGACTTCGCCGCAAGGCGGCGGACCTTCGCGATTATTTCGCACCCCGACGCCGGCAAGACGACCTTGACCGAGAAGCTGTTGCTGTTCGGTGGCGCGATCCAGATGGCCGGCGCGGTGAAGGCGCGGGGCGCGCAACGGCGCGCGCATTCCGACTGGATGAAGGTCGAGCGCGAGCGCGGTATCTCCGTCGCGTCGTCGGTGATGACTTATGAGTACGTTGGTTTGGTTTTCAACCTGCTGGATACGCCGGGCCATGAGGATTTCAGCGAGGATACCTACCGCACGCTGACGGCGGTCGATTCGGCCGTGATGGTGCTGGATGCGGCCAAGGGAATCGAAGCGCAGACCCGCAAGCTGTTCGAGGTCTGCCGCCTGCGCGACATGCCGATGATTACTTTCATCAACAAGCTGGACCGCGAGTCGCGCGATCCATTCGATCTGCTGGATGAAATCGAACAGACCTTGCAGGTCGAGACCACGCCGGCAAGCTGGCCGATCGGCATGGGACGGGATTTTCACGGCTGCTACGATCTGATCCGCGACCGCTTGCTGCTTTTCGACCGCAATACGACTGGTGCGCTGGATGAAGGACGCGCTTGCAACGGGCTCGATGACGCGAGGCTCGACGAAATGCTGCCGGCCCATGCGGTGCGGCGGCTGCGCGAAGAAGTCGAGATGGTGCGGGGCCTCTACCCGCCCTTCGACCGCGAGGCTTATCTGGCGGGCAATATGACGCCGGTTTATTTTGGCAGCGCGGTCAATAAATTCGGCGTCCGGGAGTTGCTTGACGGATTGGCCCAAACCGCGCCGCCGCCGCTCGCCCGGCCGAGCGCCAGCCGCACGGTGTCTCCGGACGAAGGCAAGGTCAGCGGCTTTGTGTTCAAGATACAAGCCAATATGGATCCCAACCATCGCGACCGGATCGCTTTTGTGCGGCTTTGCTCGGGCCATTTCAAGCGCGGCATGAAGCTGCTTCATGTGCGCAGCGGCAAAAAGCTGAACATGCACAACCCGATGCTGTTCCTGGCCCGCGAGCGGGAACGGGCCGAGGAAGCCTGGCCGGGCGATATTATCGGCCTGCCCAATCACGGCAATCTGCGCATCGGCGATTCGCTGACCGAAGGCGAGATTTTGCACTTCACCGGAATTCCGAGCTTCGCGCCCGAACTGCTGCGCCGGGTGCGCCCGGAAGATCCGATGCGCGCCAAGCATCTTGAACGGGCCTTGCGTCAATTGGCCGAGGAAGGCGTCGGCCAGGCCTTCAAGACGCGGCTCGGTTCGGACTGGATCGTCGGCGTCGTCGGCGCGCTCCAGTTCGATGTGTTGGCCGACCGCATCCGCACCGAATACGACGTGCCGGTTCGCTTTGAGGCGACGGAACTGTACACCGCGCGTTGGGTGGTGGCCGACGATCCCCGCGCGCTGAAAGCTTATGCCGACACCAACCGCTCCAGTCTTGCCGACGACCATGACGGACAGCTGGTGTTTCTTGCCCGCAATGCCTGGGCGCTTGGCCGGGCCGAAGAAGACTGGCCCGACATCCGGTTCCTGAAAACGCGTGAACAGACGATCGTATTATGACCAAATATATAGTCGAACAGGCGCTCTTGAAACTGCCCCGCGTGCGGCTGGCCCATCTGCCGACGCCGTTGGAGGAAATGGCCAATCTCAGCGCCCGGCTGGGCGGGCCGCGTCTGCTGGTCAAGCGGGACGATTGCACCGGCGTCGCCATGGGCGGCAACAAGGCGCGGCAGGCGGAATGGTATTTCGGTGCGGTGATGGCCGCCGGGGCCGATACC
>PTKA01000108.1 GCA_002937525.1 Alphaproteobacteria bacterium MarineAlpha10_Bin3 | reverse complement strand
ACGGCGGAGGCCGAGGCGCGGGGCACGACGCTGGAACGCCAGCGCAAGGAGTTGTCGGAACGCATCGGGCGGTTGCAGCGCCGGGCCGGTGAAATGGAATCGGAACGCGCCGCGCTGGCCGGCACGGTTGCCGACGATGCGGAGCTGCGGGAAATCGAGGCAATGGTGGGCGCGGCCGAAGCCCGGATCACGGCGGCGCGCGATACGGTTGGTGCGGCCGAAAGCGCGCTTAAATCGGCCCGCGACGCCGAATCCACCGCCCGCGACCAGGCGCGCGAATTCGATGCCACGCGCGACCGGCTGGCCGCCGAGATTCGCGCCCTGGCCGGGCTTGTGGAACCGGCCGAGGGCGATCTATTCGCGCCGTTGATCGAATCGATCACGGTCGAACCGGGCTATGAATTGGCGCTTGGCGTCGCACTTGGCGAGGAAATCGACGCGCCGGTGGATACCGCCGCACCCGCCCATTGGTCCGTGCTGCCGCCGCTGGAGGTGTTGCAGGCGCTGCCCAGGGATGTCGCCCCGTTGTCGCGTTTCGTGCAGGCTCCGCCGGTTCTGCATCGCCGCTTGTCGCAGATCGGCGTGGTGGACAATGCGGCGCGCGGCGAAGCACTGCATGCCGGGCTTCGGCCCGGCCAGCGCCTTGTCGATAAGGACGGCGCGCTGTGGCGCTGGGACGGCTATCGCATCTCGGCCGGCGCGCCGACGCCGGCAGCAACCCGCCTGGCGCAACGCAACCGGCTGTCGGCGCTGCGCGAAGATCATGCCGGGCTGGCGCCGCAAAGTGCGGTGCGGGCCGAGGCGCTGGCCGCCGCACAGGCGGTGCGGGCCGAGGCGGAGACCGGCGAGCAGGCCGCGCGCCGGGTGCAAAATACCGCATTTGCGGCGCTGAACGATGCGCGCCAGCAATTTGGATCGCTGTCGAGCAAGGCCGCGGCGGCGACATCGCGGCGGGCCGCGCTGGCCGATGTGGCGGATCAGGTGGCGGTCGATCTTGAGGAAACGCAGTTGCAGTGGACGGCGGCGTGCCAGGCCATCGAAGGGCTGGAAGACCTTGCCGCCAAACGCTCGAAAGTGGATGCGCTGCGTGCCGAGTTGGCCGAGTTGCGCGCCGAACAATCCGACAAGCGCAGCGCGTTCGACCGCCTCAGCCGGGAAGCCGAGGAACGGGCGGCGCGGCGGCGAATCGTGGCCGGCGAGATCGAGGTTTGGCGCGGCCGCATGGCGGGGGCGCAGACCCGGCTTGCCGATCTTCAGCAGCGCCACAAGGATGCCTCGGCGGTGCAACAAGATCTGGCCGCGCGGCCGGGTGAGATCGGCGAACAGCGCGCCATCTTGTTGGATAAAATCGCGCAAGCGGAGGCCCGGCGCGGGGCCGCGGCCGATGCCCTGGCGGCGGGCGAGAGCGCGCAGAACGACGCCGACAAAGCATTGCGCGCAGCGGAAGCCCAGCTTGCCGAATCCCGCGAGCAACGGGTGCGCGACGAAGCCCATCTTGAACAGGCGCTCAGCGACCAATCCGCGGTCCGCGAACGCGTTGCCGAGCGGCTGGACTGCGCGCCCGGCGCGGTTTTACGCCAAGCCGGCATCGACGACGGCGAGACATTGCCCGAACCCGATGAGGTCGAGACCAGGCTGGTGCGCTATACCCGCGAACGCGACAATATGGGGCCGGTCAATTTACGCGCGGAAATCGAGGCCCAGGAGCTGGAATTGCAGATTTCCTCGATGCGCGACGAACGCGCCGATCTGCTTGCCGCGACGGCCCGGCTGCGCTACGGCATATCGCAACTGAACCGCGAAGGGCGGGAGCGGTTGATGATCGCCTTCGAAACCGTCAACGGCCATTTTCAGGAACTGTTCGTGAAGCTGTTTGGCGGCGGCAAAGCCTATCTTACGCTGACCGAGGCGGAGGATCCGCTCGAATCGGGCCTGGAGATCATGGCCAGCCCGCCCGGCAAAAAACAGCAGGTCATGTCGCTCCTGTCGGGCGGCGAGCAGGCGTTGACGGCGATCGCCTTGCTGTTCGCGGTGTTTTTGACCAACCCGGCGCCGATCTGCGTGCTCGACGAGGTCGACGCGCCGCTCGATGACGCCAATGTCGACCGGTTTTGCAGTTTGCTGGAAGAAATCTCCGCCCATAGCGACACCCGGTTCCTCGTCATCACCCATCACCGCATCACCATGGCGCGCATGGACCGGCTGTTCGGTGTGACGATGGGGGAGCGTGGCGTCAGCCAACTGGTTTCTGTCGATCTGAAAGGCGCGGAGGCGCTTCGGGTCAGTGCGTGATAAATTTTGTCCAAAGGCGCGGATTTCCGCGACTTTTTGCCGCGTAAAGCGACATCAAGGCGTCTTGACTTAACCTGGGGCCGCCCGTATTGTGCGCCCGCTTTTAGCGTGGCGGATACGGCTCGGATAACGGGGAGAGGCTCCCATGACCGAAAACCCGGAACGGCCATCGCTGGAGGAACTGGATGCGCGTTTGCGCGCGGCTCGGGAACACCAGGCAACCAGAAGGAGGGCGGGTAAAAGCAAGCAGGCCGAAGGACAGGGCGGTCTTGGATTCGCGTTGCGGATCGGGTCCGATCTGGTCGCGGCCTTGATCGTCGGTGTTGGCATTGGCGTTCTGCTTGATTACTGGCTCGGGACAAAACCCTGGATGCTGGTGTTGTTCTTTTTGTTTGGCGCCGCGGCGGGGTTCCTGAATATTTTTCGCCGGGTCGCCGGATACGGTCTGGCGGCCGGTTACAAAAAGCCCGAGACCGGTTCGAAGGACGAAACACTGAAGGACAAGAAATGACCGGCACCTTAAACAACACCGCGATAACGGAGTGATTTGAGTGGCGAGCCCGCTAAAGCAGTTTGAAATCAATCCGATTATCCCGCTGCAAATCGGCGGCGCGGACGTGTCGTTCACCAATTCGGCGTTGTATATGGCGATCGCCGCCGTACTCTGCGCCGGGTTCATGATTTTTGGCATGCGGCGCGGCGCGATCGTGCCCGGGCGGCTGCAATGCGCGGTCGAATTGTCGTATGAATTCATCGCCAATCTGCTGCGCGACACGGTCGGCAGCGAGGGGCGGAAATATTTCCCGTTTGTGTTCACCATTTTCATGTTCGTGCTGTTCGGCAATCTCTTGGGCATGACCCCCTATAGCTTCACCTTCACCAGCCACATCATCGTGACCTTCGCCATGGCGTTCGTGATCTTCGTCGGCGTGACCGTGCTGGGCTTCGTGAAGCATGGCTTTCATTTCTTCAGTTTCTTCGTGCCGCCGGGCACGCCGTTGCCTCTGTATCCGCTGCTGATCCCGATCGAAATCATCTCCTATCTGTCGCGCCCGATCAGTCTTTCGGTGCGGCTGTTCGCCAATATGCTGGCCGGCCATACCCTGCTTAAGGTGATCGCCGGGTTCGTTGGACTATTGGGTGTCTTTGGCATTTTGCCGCTGGCATTCGTTGTTGCGCTGACCGGGCTGGAAGTCCTGATCGCGTTTTTGCAGGCTTATGTCTTTGCCATCCTGACCTGCCTGTACATCAACGACTCCCTTAATCTGCACTAATCGCATTCCTAACCAACCGATACATCTACAAGGAAACCTCACCATGGAAGTTGAAGCAGCAAAACTCATCGGCGCCGGCCTTGCCGTGATCGGCATGATCGGCTCGGGAATCGGGATCGGGAACGTATTCTCCTCCTTCATTCTGGCGGTCGGCCGCAATCCGGCGGCGCGCGGCGAAGTCTTCACCATGACGATGCTGGGCTTCGCCTTGGTCGAAGCCATCGCGCTGTTCGCCCTGGTTATCGCGCTGCTTATCCTGTTCGGGTAAGCGCCCAAAGGCCGGGAGACCCCATGCCGCAACTCGATCCGTCGCTGTTTGCAACCCAGCTTTTCTGGCTGGCGTTGACGCTTATCCCACTCTATCTGGTGCTCTGGAAAGTGGCGCTGCCGCGCGTTGGCGACGTGCGCGCAAGGCGGCGCGAACGGATCGAAGACGATCTGAAAAAGGCCGAAGGGCTGAAGGCGGAAGCCGAAGCGGCCCTGGCCGAGTATCAGGCGGTGATCGCCCAGGCGACGCAAAAGGCGCAGGACGCGCTGCGTGCGGCGGCGCACGAAGCGAGCGAAGATGCGGCCCGCCAGCGCGAAGCATTGTCGGTTCGGCTGACGGCGGAAGGCGATGCCGCCCAGGCGCGGATCGAAGCCGAATCCAGGCGCGTGATCGACGATATCGGGGTCATCGCATCGGAACTCGCCCAAAGTGCCGCGCGCCGCCTTGCCGGCGCCGACATCAGCCCCGAAGAGGCGGTTGCCGCCGTCGCGGCGGCCCAGCGGGAGGCTGGCTGATGGCCATATTCATGGATCCTACTTTCTGGGTGGCGGTTGCGTTCGTTATTTTCGTGGCCCTGGTCTACAAGCCGCTTGGCGGGGCGATCGTTGGCGCGCTCGACGCCAAGATCGCGCTGATTCGCGGCGAGGTCGACGATGCGCAGCGGCTGCGCGAGGAAGCGCAGGCGACACTGGCCTCCTATCAACGCCAGCAGCGCGATGCGGGACGCGAAGTCGAAGAACTGATGGCGCGGGCCAAGAGCGAAGCGCAAGCGCATCGCACGGCGTCGGCCGCAGCGCTTGAGGTGGTGTTGCAACGCCAGGAACTGTTGATGAGAGAGAAAATCGCCCGCGCGGAAGCTGCCGCCGTGCAGCAGGTCCGCGATCAGGCGGTGACCTTGGCGATGGCGGCCACGGCGAAATTACTGGAAGAAAAGCTCGCTGGCGCCGCTGGCGACGCCTTGATCGACACCGCCATCGGCGCGCTGCCCGGCCGGTTGCACTAAACCCGGTTGCGCGCCGGTCGCGCCGGCGTTCGTGATCGAGGGATGAGCGATGCCATTCGTATCACGCAATGAACAGGGTGCGATCACCGGTGTTTTTGGCCGTCCATCCGCCACCGCGCAAGAGGAACTTGCGGTTGGCGACCCGGAATTGCGGACGTTTCTGCAAGGACCGGGTGCGCGGCATGTCCGCGGCCGCCTGGAGGCAAGCGACACCGAAATGGCGCGCATCGCCGAGGACATCATCGAAGTCCTGGTCGCCAAGAGCATCGTCAACTTCACCGATTTTCCCCGCACGACACAGCAAAAACTTTTGCGCCGCCGGACCCTGCGGCGCAACCTTTCGACCCTGAGCAACCTGGTCAGCGACGACGACGATATTATTGTTTAGTTGCGGCGCGGATAAACCCCGGACCCGGTCAATGCGCGTTATCGTGCCGCATGATGTAGCAGCCGTCTTCGATACCACAGAACATTTCACTCACCTGCGGGTGGGAAATCGGTTCGTTGGACTCGTCGGTCAGCAGGTTTTGTTCCGACACATAGGCGATGTAACTGGTGTCGGCATTTTCCGCCAGCAGGTGATAATAGGGCTGATCCTTGGCCGGCCGGGAATGTTCGGGAATCGAATTCCACCATTCTTCGGTATTGGCGAATACCGGATCGACATCGAAGATGACGCCGCGAAAGGCATGCACCCGGTGCCGGACAATATTGCCGATTCCGAACTTTGCTAATTTTATCGTCATGCCGGAATTCCTGTTGCCGGTTGTGCCCTCTTTATACCCGATCAAGTCGCGATTCTCCAGTCTTCCCGCCACGCCGCCAGGGCGGTGCCGATGGCGTCGGGCGAGTCCTCCTGAAGGAAATGGTTACCCGGCACGGTCACTTCCAGTTGATTGTTCCATTGCCGGCAAAAGTCGCGTTGCGCGCCGATCAGGATCGCGCCCGGATCGGCATTCACGAACAGTTTTGGCACATCGTTGCCGGCCATCCTGTGGTAGCGCGCAAATATGTCGGCTGGAAGATACGCTCCTGCCACCTGCCCTACGTGGAGCAGGGCATAACCAACTTCGCCCG
>PTKA01000107.1 GCA_002937525.1 Alphaproteobacteria bacterium MarineAlpha10_Bin3 | reverse complement strand
CCCGCCGAAGCAGAAGCGCTCTACTATGCGCAAATCGATGAGCCCGCTATGGTGGCGTGACTCAAACCAAACAGCCTCCGGCAATCCCGGGGCGGTTCACATCGCGCAAACAACGCCTATGATGTCCGACGGCTCACAGGGGCGTGGAACCCGGCCCCGGCCCGCCGTCACGCGCGCGCCCTCATGGCGGGCGATCGTTGCCTGAACCGACCACAACCACGCGTGCTCCACGGTGTCGAACGGCTCTCCTTCTTCCGTCGACACAGGTCGCGGACTGTATTTTTGCTGGCCCATAGCCTCTCCTGTTTGTGAATTAATGACGATATCCACGCGCTAGGCGGGAATTCCCTTGCTTTATTAAAAAATAATCCCATAATAATACATAATAGGTCTAATATCCTAGTGCGCTGCTGCCTGATTTGCCGTAAGAAGGAGTTCCCATGCTAAGACATGAAGTGTTCTCATGCTGAAACATCAAGACGTTTGGCGGGCGATCGACAGGCTCGCATCCGAAAGTGGCTTTTCGGCATCCGGTCTGGCGCGGCGCGCGGGGCTCGATCCAACCACATTCAATAAAAGCAAACGGATCGCACGCGACGGCAAACCGCGCTGGCCGACCACCGAAAGCATCTCGAAGATCCTGGCCGCCACCAACAGCACGATGGGGCAGTTCGTCACCCTGCTGTCGGACGGCATCGATGGCGGCGTCGTGCACCGAATCCCGATTATCGGCTACGCCCAAACCGGCCGGCAGGGGTTTTTCGACGATGCCGGATATCCCACGGGCAGCGGGTGGGATGAGGTCGATTTCCCCAATGTCGGCGACAATCACGCCTATGCGCTTGAAGTCAGTGGGGAGAGCATGGAGCCGGTTTACCGCGACGGCGACACCATCATCGTATCGCCGCAAGCCAATGTCCGGCGCGGCGACCGGGTCGTGGTTCGGACCAAGGACGGCGAAGTTCTGGCCAAGCAATTGGTGCGCCAGACCGCCCATCGCATAGAACTGTTGTCGATTAACCGGGACCATGCCGACATTACGCTTAAGGTGGAAGATGTCGAATGGATGGCCCGCATTGTCTGGGCCAGCCAATAGCGTTCGTCGCGTCGCGGCCGCCTGCGCCGCGTCTCCTTAAATTTTTTGGGGCTGGCCTTGTGCCGGCTTGCCGGTGTTTTGCCATGTCCTCCACTGAATATTTGCACCGTCTGGCTCAACTGGAAGCGCGTTACGACCTGGCCGTGCCGCCGCACGCCCTGGAATTGGCCCGCTGGGGCACTCTTGCACGCTATCGCGCGCGCCGCGCCGCGGTGCAATCAAAGTTCTTCGACCGCTTTGCCAGAGAAGCGCAGCGCGCCATTCAAGCCCGCCGCGCGGTGCGGGTGCGCTCGAATCGCGACCATTCGCTGGATGCGCTGGCGAACGACCTTCGCGCGGCGCGGCGTCAGGGATTGGCGTGGCTGTCGCGCGTATAGCGGCCAAAATATCCGAGAATTCTTGTTTCGGCCGCCGTTGGACGAAACCCGTGCCAGCGTTATAGTGCGCCGAAGATTTCCGCGTAACGACGATATTTGGGGTGCCGCGCATGGACGCAATAACCTATGTGGACGGCCAATGGCTGGAAGGAAACCCGCCATTGTTTGGCGCGCTCACTCACGCCACATGGCTATCGTCGGTGGTGTTCGACGGCGCCCGGGCCTTCGAAGGAGTTGCGCCCGATCTCGATCTGCATTGCGCCCGTCTGGTGCGGTCCGCCGAAGCCTTCGGGTTGAAGCCGACCCACGCAGCCGAAGCGATTTTCGATCTGGCTTGCGAGGGAATCGGCAAATTTCCAGCCGGTGCCGAGCTGTATATACGGCCGATGTTCTGGGCCGAATCGGGTTGGGTGGCGCCCGATCCAGACAGCACGCGCTTTGCGCTTATCGTCTATATCTCGCCAATGTCGGCCCCGACCGGTCTTTCGGTCTGCCTTTCGACCCGCCGCCGCCCGGCGCCCGATATGGCGCCGACGGACGCCAAGGCGGCCTGCCTGTACCCCAATGCGGGGCGTGCGCTGCGCGAGGCGATGGATAGAGGTTTCGACAACGCCATCCTGTGCGACCCGATCGGCAACGTCGCCGAGTTCGCGACCGCCAACCTGTTCATGGTCAAGGACGGTATCGTACACACGCCCGTGCCCAATGGTACCTTCCTGAATGGCATAACCCGCCAGCGCATCATCGGCTTGCTTCGCGACAACGATATAGAGGTCCAGGAGCGAACTATCACGGTGCCGGAACTGGTTGAAGCGGACGAATTATTCAGCACCGGCAATCATGGCAAGGTCCAGCCGGTCACCCGCTATGAAGACCGCAACATGCAAGGCGGGCCAATCGCCAAGCGGGCGCGCGAACTGTATTGGAAATTCGCCCATGAGAACGGCCAGCTAAAACGCTGAACCCGCATTGTTTGTATTAGGTTAAGAGATCGCGGAAAATGATCGCCGCCAGGGCTCGGCGGATAGGGGGGATGCGAGAATGGCCCGGCTTGACATGGAAGGCCCGTTCAAGCTTAAGGACGTGGTGATCGACCGGGAAGTCAGCGCCGATCTGATCGGTAATTACGCGCTTGGCTTCATGAACAAAAAGGGCAAATTCGTAGTCAAGTTCATTGGCCGGTCGGACGACAGTCTGCGCGACGGAATCAAGGCTGCCGGCAAGAAGTATGGCGGCGGATTATTTTCCCGGCTGTTTGGCCATGACACGCTCGACAAGTTCAAATTTTCCTTCGCCACCGACGTTGAGACGGCATATCGGGTGGAATGCCGGTTGTTCGAAACCTTTGGTGGTACGGCGAAATTACTGAACAGGCAGAAACCCACCGCGCCCTGACAGGCCGCTGAAAAGTCGCCATTTTAGCGCTACAAGGATGGTTTCGTCGCCTGGATGGTCGCCCCGTCGAGCATATTCATTGCCGCTGCGCACGTCCACGCCCTGCATCGTTCGTTTCTATATGATTCAATAAACACTTGGACTATAGCTGAAAACCGGGTTGTTCGGCGGCCGCTTAGAACTTGCCGTGGCAGTGTTTGTATTTTCTGCCCGATCCGCAGGGGCATGGCGTATTGCGCGGAACCTTGCCCCAGCTTGCCGGGTCGTCCGGATCCAGCGGCCCGGTCGGCCGCCGTCGCACGGCGACGGCCGTGGTGCCGCCCAGCGTGGCCGCGCCATGGACTGGTTCGATCTCGGGCCGGTCGCGCTCGAACATCCCTTCCGGCGCGCCCTGCATCTGCAATTCCATGTGGCACAGGACGCTGGTCACCATTTCCCGAACACCGTCCAGCATCTGTTCGAACATGGTGAAGGCTTCGCTCTTATATTCATTAAGCGGATCGCGCTGGGCGTAGGCCCGCAGATTGATCCCCTGGCGCAGATGGTCGAGTTGCAGCAGATGCTCTTTCCAGTTCTGGTCGAGGATCTGCAATAGCAGGCTCTTTTCCGCCATGCGCATCAATTCCGGGCCATAATTGGCGGCTTTCTCGGCCATCTTGCGGTTTACCGCATCGTTGATCCGTTCCTCGATTTCCTCGTCCGCGATGCCTTCCTCGCGCGCCCATTGCGCGGTCGGCAGATCGAGAGCGAAAATACGCAGGCATTCCGTGTGCAGGCGCTCGGTGTCCCACTGCTCCGCATACGCGTTTGCTGGAATGCAGCTCGCGACGAGGTCCTCGACGACCTGCTGGCGCATCTCGGTAACGTCGCTCTGGACCTCCTCGGCGCGCATCAACTCCTTGCGCTGCTCGTAAATGACCTTGCGCTGGTCGTTCATGACGTCATCGTATTTCAGCAGTTGCTTGCGAATGTCGAAGTTGCGCGCCTCGACCTTCTGCTGGGCTTTTTCCAGCGCCTTGTTTATCCATGGATGGATAATCGCCTCGCCGTCCTCAAGACCGAGCTTGCGCAACACCGTGTCCATGCGTTCGGACCCGAATATGCGCATCAAATCGTCTTCGAGGCAGACGAAAAATTTGGAACCGCCGGGGTCGCCCTGGCGGCCGGACCGGCCACGCAATTGATTGTCGATACGCCGCGACTCGTGCCGTTCGGTACCCAGTACGAACAAGCCACCGGCCGCCAAGACGATTTCTCTCTTTTCCGCAATATCGGCGGTAATCCGGTCCGTCAGCTCGGCGCGCTTGGCCTTATCGTCAATTTCCGCGAGTTCGCGCCCGAGACGCATCTCCAGATTGCCGCCAAGCTGAATATCGGTGCCGCGTCCAGCCATGTTGGTGGCGATGGTGATGCCGGCGGGCGTACCCGCCTCGGCAATAATGTAGGCTTCCTGTTCATGGTGGCGGGCGTTCAGCACATTGTGTTTGATTTTTTGCTTTTTCAGGACAGCCGATAGTTCCTCGGAATTTTCGATGCTGACGGTCCCCACCAGCACCGGTTGCTGGCGCGCTGCGCAGGTTTTGATCTGTTCGACAATGGCGTTGTATTTTTCCTGCTTGGTTCGGTAGACCTCGTCGTCCTCGTCAATGCGGATCATCTCTTGATTGGTCGGTATCTCGACCACTTCGAGCTTGTAGATTTCCGCGAATTCGCCGGCTTCGGTTGTCGCCGTGCCGGTCATGCCGGCCAGTTTGGGGTAGAGCCGGAAGTAATTCTGGAAGGTGATCGAAGCCAGAGTCTGATTTTCCTGCTGGACGGTGACGTTTTCTTTTGCTTCCAGTGCTTGATGCAGGCCGTCCGAAAAACGCCGGCCTTCCATCATGCGGCCGGTGAATTCGTCGATGATGACGACCTTGCCATCATGGACGATATAATCCTTGTCTAGTTGAAACAGCGTATGGGCCCGCAATGCCTGATTGACGTGATGGACGATCGAAATGTTCTGCGGATCGTACAGATTGTCATTCTCGATGGCGCCGTCTTCGATCAGCATGGCCTCGATATGTTCGGTTCCCTGTTCGGTCAGCGTCACGCTGCGGTGTTTTTCTTCCTTCTCGTAATCTTCCGGGTCTAGTTTGGGGATCAGTTTGTCGATCTGGAAATAGGTTTCCGAGAAATCGTCCGTCGGGCCGGAGATAATCAACGGGGTGCGCGCCTCGTCGATCAGGATTGAATCGACTTCATCGACAATGGCGAAATTGAAATCGCGCTGGACCATTTCGTCCAAAGTGAATTTCATGTTATCGCGCAGATAGTCGAAACCGTATTCATTGTTGGTGCCATAGGTGACGTCGGCGGCGTATTGCGCGCGGCGTTCGTCGTCGCTCAACCCATGTATGATGCACCCGACGCTAAGGCCAAGAAACGCGTATATCTGTCCCATCCATTGCGAATCGCGCTGGGCCAGATAGTCGTTCACGGTCACGACATGAACGCCCTTGCCTTCAAGCGCGTTCAAATAGCCGGGAAGCGTCGCGACCAGGGTTTTACCCTCGCCGGTCTTCATCTCGGAGATTTTGCCCTGATGCTGCACCATGCCGCCGATTAGCTGTACATCGAAGGGGCGCTGTTCGAGTGTGCGCTTGGCCGCTTCCCGGACGGTGGCGAAGGCGTCGACAAGGATATCGTCCAGGCTTTCGCCATCGGCGAGGCGCTGACGCAGCCAGTCGGTGCGCGCCCGCAATTCATCGTCGCTGAGTTGCTCCAGCGCTGGTTCGGCCGCGTTGATCGCATCGACCGAACCTTGCAGCGACGCGATGATGCGGTCGTTTGGAGTTCCGAAAATCTTTCGGAGCATGCCGCCGATCATGTGGACCTCGAGTCAGGGGTTACTAGGCAGGGGTTACGGAGACAGGTACCGAGGGCGGCGAAACACCGACAAACCCTTGCTGTCACATAAGGTTCCTTGCGTCGACTGTCAACGTCTCGGAGCCCGGCGCCGGCCCGCACTTGTCGCAGTAAACCGTTTGTGGTTTATGCCTTTGCTTGGCCGCACAGGCGGCG
>PTKA01000106.1 GCA_002937525.1 Alphaproteobacteria bacterium MarineAlpha10_Bin3 | reverse complement strand
GGCAAACGTATCTGGAAGGAAAAATTCGTAGGCTAATCTAGACCTGACAGACGCCGCATCAAAATCGGTAACTGTCAGATCAAGTCGCGACTACTACAGATCATATCCGCAGCACGCTTGCCGTGTCCGGGCGACGCCGTGAAGATGGATTTGCCGCAACTCTAATAGGCCGAAATGCCACCCTCGGCGGGGATGATCGCGGCGTTGACCATGCGCGATTCATCCGATGCCAGGAACAATGCGATATTAGCGATATCTTCGGGCTCGCCGACGCCAAAGGGATAGCTTTCGAAGGTCGAGACCGACCCGCCGCGCGGCCGGTTATGCCCCGCCTCGATATAGCGGCCAAGGATGCGTTCGGTCTTGACCAGGCCCGGACAGATGGCGTTGGCGCGGATCGCATCGTCGGCATAGGCGCCGGCGATACTGCGGGTGAGGGAGATCAGCCCGCCCTTGGCGGCGGCATAGACATGGGCCGGATGATTGCCGCGCAGCGCCACGACCGAGGAAACATTGACGATGCTGCCGCCGCCGCGCGCCTTCAATTTCGGAATGCCATGACGGCAACACAGGAACGGACCCTTCAGGTCCAGCGGAATCGTGTGGTCCCAAACCGCAAGATCGACATCGGTGACCACCGTATCCTCGATAATCGATCCACCGGCGCAGTTAAACAGGATATCGATCCCGCCGAAGGTTTCTTCCGCCTTGTCCATCAACGCCTTGACGCTGGCGTCATCGGTGACGTCGGCATGGATGAAAACCGCGTTCTCGCCAGCCTCCTCTGCACTGGCCGCGCCGAGTTCGGCATTGATTTCCGCCACCGCCACCCTGGCCCCTTCGCGCACGAATATCCGCGTCGCCGCCCGCGCGATTCCGGACCCCGCCCCGGTGATAACCGCAATCTTCCCCTCCAACCTGCCCATGGCCTGCCTCCCTGATATGGTTCAGCTTCCTAGCAGAACAGGTGACGAAACCAGATGCAAGCGGTCGGTCCGATTTGACAATGCTTCGCCACCCGGTTTGAATTCCGGCATTGTCCCAAGCGAAGGAGGAACGGCGATGACCGTCCAGCTTGTATCCAAGGAACGATCCGTCCGCGAACAGGTCAGCGCGCAGGAATGGCAGGCGCGGGTGGAGTTGGCCGCGGGGCACAGAGTCCTCGCCCATTACGGCGTCAATGATTTGACCTATAATCATTTTGCCCTGCGGGTGCCGGACGAACCCCAACATATGCTGGTCAAGCGGACCGACTGGATGTTTGGCGAAGTGACGGCGTCGTCGCTGGTGAAAACCGATCTGGATGGCAATGTGATTATCCCCGCGGATTCGCCGCCGATACGCGGCGGCGCGTTGATAATCCATGCCGGGCTGCTGAAAGCCCGGCCCGATCTGAACGCGACCTTGCACACCCATACGGTGGCGGGAATGGGTGTCGCGGCGCATAAATTCGGTTTGCTGCCGATCAATCAACATGCGATGCGGTTTTACGGCGAAATGAAATATCACGATTTCAAGGGATTCGAATTCGAGCCGGGAATGACGCCGCATTTATTGCAGGACCTCGATGGCGGCGCCTTTATGATGTTGCGCAATCATGGTGTCCTGATCTGCGGCGGCAGCGCGCCGGAATGCGTCGTCAATCATCACTGGCTGGACATGGCGTGCAAGGGGCAGGTCGCCGCCCTGGCCGCCGGGGATGGCAACTATACCGTGCTCGACAAAGCCGATTGCGAGTTCGCCCATGACCAGTTCAAGAAAGCCGGCGGTTTCTTCAAAGGCGGCAAGGATTGGGCGGCGTGCCTGCGTCTCGCCGACCGGCTCGATCCTGCCTACAAGGACTGACGATGCGGTTTCGCGATGCGGCGCACTATGTCCGGGACGACCCGGATCGCGGCGTGTTTCGGGTTCACCGCGACCTGTTCAGTGACGAGGCGCTGTTCGAGCTTGAACTTCAGCACATTTTCGAAGGCGGCTGGGTCTATGTTTGCGCGGAATTCCAGGTCGCCCGGCCGAACGATTTCTACTGCACCAAGGTCGGGCGGCGTTCGGTCATCGTCTCGCGCGATGAAGGCGGAAAGCTGCATTGTTTCTACAATACCTGCCGCCACCGGGGCGCTACGATCTGCCATGTCGAGCGCGGCAACAAGAAATACCATGTCTGCGACTATCACGGCTGGACGTATGATTCATCGGGCCGGAATTTCGACATCAAGGACCGCAAGGAAGGGGCTTATCCGGATTCCTTCGACGATTGCGATCACGATCTGATTCCGGTCGCCAAATTCGAGGGTTACGCCGGGTTGCTCTTTGTTAGCTTGAAGGCGGATGTGGCTTCGCTTGAAGACTATCTTGGCGATGCAAGGACGTTTATCGATCTGGCGATGAAACAAGGGCCGGACGGCATGGAGTTCGTGCCGGGCCGCACCAATTACACGTTCAATGGCAACTGGAAGCTGCAAATAGACAATGGGATGGATGCCTATCATCTCACCTCCACCCATCGCAGCTTTGTCAATACCATCAACCGGCGCGAAGCGGGGCAAAGCAGCAATCAACAGGCCAATTCGCAAAACATCCCGAGCCGTTTCGCCTTGGAATCGGGGATGTTCAATTTCGAAAACGGCCACGCGGTTATCTGGTCGGATCAACCCGATCTGGAAAAATTGCCGCTTTTCGGCGCCATCGACGAAGTGCGCGCCCGCGTCGGAAAAATCCGCGCCAAATGGATGCTGCGCGGATGCAACCTCACGATCTTTCCCAATCTCCAGATCGCCGACTCGACCTCCTTGATATTGCGGACGATTTTGCCGCTCGCCGTCGACCGGACCGAAATGACGATGTACAGCATGGCGCCGGTGGGCGAGGCGCTTGAACTGCGCACCCGGCGCATCCGCCAGCATGAGGATTTCTTCAACATCACCGGCATGGCGACGCCGGACGACACCGTGATTTACGAGGATTGCCAGAATGGCCTGAGCGTCGGCGCGGATGACTGGCTGCAATGTTTCGAGCGCGGCATGGCGGCGCTGAAGCCCGGCGCCGACGCGCATGCCAGGGAACTCGGCCTTTCGCCCGTGGCCAGCATGTCCGGCCGTTACGCGGTCCAGAACGAGGTTTGCTATCATTCCGCCTATCGGGAATGGGTTCGGCGGCTGTCCGGTATCGCCGCATGACCTTGCTGGCGGCGGCGAGCGATCTGTTGGCCCGTGAAGGGCTGTATCTCGATGAACGGCGCTGGGACGACTGGCTGGCGCTCTATTGCGAGGATTGCACGTTCTGGGCGCCAAGCTGGCTCGATGAGGAAGTGCAGTCGAACGATCCGGAGCGGCAAATCTCGCTATTTTATTTCAGTTCCCGCGCCGGGCTGGAAGACCGGGTCTGGCGCATCCGTTCCGGCCAGGCGCCGAGCCTGGTGCCGATACCCCGCACCACCCACCTGATCGCCAACCCAGTCCTGGACGATTGCGCCACCGGGGATGCGATGGTCGTGCGGTCGGCCTGGACCTGCCATATCTATACGCTGCGCAACAGGACCCAGCATGTTTTCTTCGGCCGTTACGAACATCATCTGGTCCGCCTTGGCGGTGATTGGCGCATTCAGCACAAAAAGATTACCCTGATGAACGATTTCGTACCGGCGATGCTGGATGTCTTTTGCGTCTGATACTGGCATCGCGATCAAGGAGCGTTGAGAATGACCAAAACCGATGAAGCGCTGGGCTTCGCCGCCGAATTCGATACGCCGGTCGGCTATATGGCGCGGATCCGCGCGTATTATCTAGCACTTGGCTATGACAATCCCTATCGCTGGGCGCACTATGCCAGCGTGCCGTTCACCGCACTGGCGAAACCGCTGAACCGGTCGCGCATCGCCCTGGTAACGACCGCCGCCCCCTATCAACCGGGTAAGGGCGATCAGGGTCCGGGTGCTACCTATAACGCGTCGGCCAAGTTCTATGCGGTCTATTCCGGCGATAGCGCCGGGGATCCGGATTTGCGGATTTCGCATGTCGGTTATGACCGGTTGCACACCACGGCCGAGGATATCAACAGCTACCTTCCGCTGGTCCAGCTCCGCGCGGCGGCTACGCGTGGCCGTATTGGCAGTGTCGCGCAGCACTTTCACGGCGCGCCGACAAATCGCAGCCAGGTGACGACGATCGAGCAGGATTGTCCCGATATTTTGGCCAGGATTCGCGAGGACCAGGCCGACGCCGCCATCATTGTCGCCAATTGACCGGTATGTCACCAGACCGTGAGTCTGGTTGCCCGCTACCTCGAAGAAAACGGCATCCCCAGCGTCGTCATGGGCTGCGCCAAGGACATCGTCGAACATTGCGGCGTGCCGCGCTTCGTGTTCAGCGATTTTCCACTCGGCAATGCGGCGGGACGGCCGAACGACCCGCAATCGCAGGCCGATACGCTTGAGCTTGCCTTGCGGGTGCTGGAGACGGCGCCCGGTCCGCGCACCACGGTGCAATCGCGCCAACGCTGGCGCGATGACGCGCAATGGAAACTCGATTTCAGCAATCTGGACCGGCTTTCGCCCGAAGAAATCGCCAAACGCCGGGCCGATTTCGACGTTCAGAAGGAAATCGCCCGCAAGAAGCGCCAGAATTCCCACGCGGCGGAGTAGCCAACCATGAGCAAACCTTTCCACGGCATAACGGTACTGGACTTCACGCAGGTTTTTGCCGGTCCTTTCGCCAGTTTCCAGATTGCCCTGCTCGGCGCCGATGTGATCAAGGTGGAGCGGCCCGGCGGCGAGGATATGCGGCGCACGCCGCTCAACAAAGAATGGGCCGACCGGGGGTTGGCGCCGTCCTGGATGGCGGTCAACGCCAATAAGCGCAACCTCACCCTCGATCTGAAGACCCCGGAAGCGATTGAAATCGTCAAGCGGTTGGTGAAGAACGCCGATGTGGTAATGGAAAATTTCCGGCCGGGCGTCATGGACCGGCTTGGCATCGGTTACAAGGCGCTGTCAAAAATCAATCCAAAGCTGATCTATTGCGCGGTTTCCGGTTTCGGGCAAACCGGACCGGAGAAAAACACGCCGTCTTACGATGGGAAGATTCAGGCGCTGAGCGGTATCATGTCGATCACCGGGCATGAAGGCATGGGACCGCTGCGCGCCGGGTTCGCGGTTTGCGACGCGTTGAGCGGCATGACGGCGGCCTTCGCCGTCTCCAGTGCGATATACCAACGCACTCATAGCGGGCGCGGGCAGTTCATCGATGTGGCGATGTTCGATTCAACGCTCAGCTTTCTCTCGCCCACGGTCTGCGACTATACCGTCACCGGCCATCAGCAACGCCAGTTCGGCAACCAGGCAATCAGCCGTAAGCCGACCGCCAATCTGTTCAAGGTGAAGGACGGGTTTCTGTTGCTGGCAGTGAACAATGAAGGACAATATATCAAGCTGGCCAAGGCGCTGAACCGACCTGAACTGATCGACGATCCGCGGTTCGCCGACTGGCCTTTGCGGATCGAAAACGAGTCGGCTATGCGGGCCATCATCGAATCCGCGTTGATAGAAAACACGGCCGAATACTGGGAGGCATTGCTGGCCGAAGCCGGGGCCCCGGCAGCCCGAATCCGCACCATTGAAGAAGCGGTCGATCATCCGCAACTTGCCCACCGCGATGTTCTACAGAGCGTTGAAGGACCGGACGGCCCAATAACGTTGATCGGTTCGGGCTTCAAAATGGCGCATGGCGGCGGAACCATCGACCGCCCGCCGGCCACGATCAGCCAGCATACCGATGAGGTTCTGGCCGATGCCGGATACCAGGCCGGCGAGATCGCCAAATTTCACGAAGCGGGGATCGTGTAACGGCCTACCAGCCCGTTGAAAAAGTCACCATTGGCCTGGTTTCACTCCACAGCGATCCATATGGCGGCGAAGGCGGTTTTGCCCTCCTGAGAGACGATGAGG
>PTKA01000105.1 GCA_002937525.1 Alphaproteobacteria bacterium MarineAlpha10_Bin3 | reverse complement strand
CCTTACAAGGGATGCCTATAATTATCGCCTAAACCACTAAATATGGGAATCCCCTAAATATAAACTCGCCGATTCAACCCGATCGGAACATGCTCTAGCGCGTGGCGCAGAATCATCGCCGATTCCTCGTAGCGTCCGAGTTTCTCCAAAGTCGCGCCCAGATTGGTCAGGCCCCGCAGGTGATTGGGGTGGCGGTCGATGCTGCGCTGATACGCCTTCAGCGCATTCTCAAACTGGTCGAGCCGGAAGAACGCGTTGCCGAGCTTGTACCAGCCATTTGGCCAGTTTGGCGCCGCTTCAACGGTCTTGCGGTAGGCTTCGAGCGCCGCCTCGAATTCGCCTTGATCGAGATGGGCGTCGCCGCGATTGGCATGGGCCTCGGCATAGTCGGGCCGCAGGGTCGTGGCGGCGTCGAACGCGGCCAGCGACTCTTCGATCCGGCCCATTCGATACATCAGATTGCCGAGATTATTATGCGCTTCGGGGAAATCCGCGCGATGTTTCAATGCGGCGCGGTAAGCGTTCAGGGCGGCGTCGAGCGAGCCGGATTCCGCAATGGCGATGCCAAGATTATTATGCGCGTCGGCATAATCGTTGCGCAGCTCTATCGCCCGCTCCAACGCCGCAATGGCGTCGCTATAACGCCCTTCGATGCGCAGCACGAAACCAAGCGTGTTGAAATAGGCCGCCTTGCCGGAATCCACCTCTATCGTCAGCCGGACATGCTTGATAGCGATTTCATTGCGTCCGGCCCGGTGCGCGATAACGCCAAGCAGATGCAACGCTTCGCAATCGTTCCGGTCCTCGGCGAGTGCGGCGCGGCAATGGTTTTCCGCCGCCGGCAGATCGCCGGCCTTGAAGCATGTCAGTGCGGTGGAAAGAGCGGCGCTATCGTCGGGCATAAGGTTTATCATAAGGGGAATCAGCCATGATTTTGGTGAGAATTTCCAACCAAACGAAAACACCCTTCATTTATGACGTCCCAGCGGCTAACGTGCCGCGCATCGCGAAGTAGATGAAATTAGCCACCATGAACACAGAAACTCCCCTTGCCGGTATTCGCGTCGTCGAACTCGGCAGCAGCGTTGCCGTGCCTTACGCCACCTGGATACTGGCGACGCTGGGCGCCGATGTCGTCAAGATCGAACGGCCCGAAACCGGCGACGATTGCCGCAGCTGGGGCACCGGATGGTACGGCGATGTCAGCGCCCTGTTCGTAGCGCTTAACGCCGGCAAACATTCGGTCGTCGTCGATCTGAAGGATAGCGAACAATGCGCTGTGTTGCGCCGCTACATCGTCGAAAAAGCCGATGTCGTGGTGCAGAATTTACGCCCTGGAGTGGCCGACCGCATCGGTCTAGGCGCCGACGAATTGCTGGGCGAAAGCGAACGGCTGATCTACGTCAACAGCGGGGCCTATGGCGCCAAGGGGCCGCTCAGCAAGAAACCGGGATACGACCCGCTGATGCAGGCTTTTTGCGGTCTGATGAATGTGACCGGCGAAGAAGGGCGGCCGCCGGTGCGGGTCGGCACGTCGATTATCGACATGGGGACCGGCATGTGGTGCGCGATGGGTGTATTGGCGGCGCTGCGCAACCTTGAGCGCACCGGCAAGGGCGGCCGGGTCGATACATCGCTGTACGAAACCGCGCTCGCCTGGATGAATTATCACGCCACCGGGTTTTTCGGCGACGGGTCGGTCCCCGAACGCTTTGGCTCGTCCGGCCCCGGCATGGCACCCTATCAGGCCTATTCCTGTGCCGATGGTTACCTGATTATCGCCGCCCCGAACGACCGCATGTTCGCCCGGCTGTCGGCGCTGCTCGGTTATAGCGAATGGGCCGGCGACCCGCGTTTCGTGGACAACCGCAAACGGTGGGCCAACCGGGCTGAATTGAACACCCTTATCGAAGCGGTTACCCGGACCAAGCCGATATCGGATTGGCGCGCGATGTTCGACGAAGCCGGTATTCCCAGCGCCCCCCTGCAAGGCATCGACGAAGCGGTCGCCCTGCCACAGACCGAAGCGCTGGGCATCGTCCAGCAGACCGATGACGGGCGCTACAAGACCATCGGGCTGCCGCTTTCCTTCGATGGCGTGCGGCCCAAACAGCATCATGGGCCGCCGGAACTCGGCGCCCACAACGCTGAGATATTCGGAGACGGCTAGCCATGCGAAGCGACTACGAAACACTCAAGCTGGAGCGCAAAGAGGACCATCTGTTGCTGGTGACCCTGAACCGCCCCAAGGCGGCAAACGCCTTGAACACGCAGATGGGACACGATCTGCGCGACATGTGGAGCCAGTTCTATGTCGATCAGGACGATGTGCGCTGCATCGTGGTTACCGGCGCCGGCGAGCGCATCTTCTGCGCCGGCGGCGATCTGAAGGAACGCAACAACATGACCGACGCGGTCTGGCAGCAACAGCATGCGCTGTTCGAACAAGCCATGCTGGCCATGACTGACTGTCCGATTCCGATCATCGCGGCGGTAAACGGGGCGGCGGTCGCGGGCGGTCTTGAATTCGTGCTGGCCGCGGACTTCGCCTATGGCGCCAGGCGGGCGCGCTTCGCCTTGACCGAAACCACGCTTGGGATCATGCCGGGCGCGATGGGAACGCAAAACCTGCCGCGCGCCGTGGGCATTCGCCGGGCCAAGGAAATCATCCTCACCGGCAAGATGTTCAGCGCGCAAGAGGCGCTCGAATGGGGCGTCCTGAACCGCATCTGCGACAACGATACACTGATGGACGAAGTGCTGGAGACTGCCCGGACAATTTGCGATAATGCGCCGATTTCGACGCGCCAGGCGAAGAAATCGATGAATGTGGCGACCCAGATCGACCTCAAAAACGGCTACGCTTTTGAAATTGAGGCGTATAACCGGATGGTGCCGACGCAGGACCGCCTGGAAGGTGTGCGCGCCTTCAACGAAAAGCGCAAGGCCCGATTCAAGGGCCACTAATGGATAAAGGAGAGGACGATGCGACCGGGTATCGATGTTGAGTGCCGTGAAGTGGGCCTGCGCGACGGTTTGCAGATCCAGCAGGTTTTCTTCGCCACCGAGGGCAAAATCGCATGGCTGACCGCCGAAGCGGCGGCCGGCATGCCGGAAATCGAGGTTTGCTCCTTCGTGCCGCCGAAATTACTGCCGCAATTCGCCGACAACCAGGAAGTCGTCGCCGCGGCACTGGCCATCGACGGCGCCTTCATATCCGCGCTTGCCCCCAATCTGAAGGGTGCGCAAAACGCCTTCAAGGCCGGCATCCATAAGCTGAATTACGTCACATCGGTCAGCGAAAGCCATAACATGGCCAATGTCCGCCGCACGGTCGATGAATCGGTGGCCGATTTCGAACGCATCGTCGCCGCGCGCAACGAAGCTTCCGGCGACACCCTGCTCGCGGTCGGCTTATCGACCGCGCTTGGCTGCACCATCGAAGGCCCGGTGGCGCTCGACGCCGTGCTGAAACTGGCTGAACGCTTCGTTGCGGCCGGTGCCGACGAGATCAGCGTCGCCGATACGGTCGGATACGCCAATCCCGTACAGGTGAAAGAGATGTTCAATGCCGTGATCGGCGAATTCGGCGGCCGGGTCGCCGTAGCGGCGCATTTCCACGACACCAGGGGACTGGGGCTGGCCAATGTGTTCGCCGCGCTGGAAGCCGGCTGCACGCGTTTCGACGCCTCGCTGGCCGGGCTTGGCGGCTGCCCGTTTGCGCCGCACGCGACCGGCAACATTGTCATGGACGACCTTGTTTTCCTGCTTGAAGGTGCGGGGTTGAAGACCGGCGTGGATTTGGATGCGCTGGTCAAAATCCGCGATATCATCACCGCCAACCTGCCCGATGAACCCCTGAACGGCATGTACGCCAAGGCCGGCCCACCCAAGGGATTCGTGCCCGCCAGCAAGGCCGCGTAACCGCCAATGACGCAATCGCCGACAACGCTCGACTTCGACGCCAACGACTATCCCGAAATCCGCCAATCGGTCGCCAAAATTTGCGAAGGCTTCCCCGGCCAGTACTGGCGTGATCTGGAAGACCAGCCGGTCGAAGGCAGCTATCCAACCGAGTTCGTGACCGCACTGACCCAGGCCGGTTACCTCGCGGCGTTGATACCGGAGGAATATGGCGGCGCCGGGCTGCCGATCCAGGCCGGGGCGGCGATCCTGGAAACCATTCACCAATCGGGGTGCACCGCCGGCGCGTGCCACGCGCAAATGTACACGATGGGCACCGTACTGCGGCACGGATCGGCGGCGCAGAAATCCGAGTATCTGCCCAAGATCGCCAGCGGTGAACTGCGCCTGCAGGCGTTCGGCGTGACCGAACCGACGACCGGCTCCGACACCACCCAGCTCAAGACGCGGGCGGTACGCGACGGCGATCACTACATCATCAACGGACAGAAAGTCTGGACCAGCCGGGCGCTGCATTCCGATCTGATGCTGTTGCTCGCCCGCACCACGCCGGCCGACCAGACCAAGCGGCGCAGCGACGGCCTGTCGACCTTCCTGGTGGATATGCGGGCCGCCCGCGGCAACGGCATGGAGATCACGCCAATCGGCGCGATGATCAACCACAACACCACGGAGATATTCTTCGACAATCTGCGCATTCCGGCGACCTGCCTGATCGGCGAGGAAGGCAAGGGGTTCCGTTATATCCTCGACAGCATGAACGCCGAGCGCATCCTGATCGCCGCCGAGGCGATCGGCGACGGCCGCTATTTCACCCGAAAATCGGTTGAATACGCCAAGGAACGCATCGTCTTTGGCCGCCCGATCGGCCAGAACCAGGGCGTCCAGTTCCCCATCGCCGAGGCCTATGCCGACCTGGAGGCGGCCGATCTGATGAACCGCAAGGCGGCGGCGCTGTTCACGGCCGGACGGGAGTGCGGTGCCGAGGCCAATATGGCCAAACATCTTGCGGCCGAAGCGGTCTGGGCCTGCGCCGAAGCGTGCTTCACGACCTTCGGCGGTTTCGCCTTTGCCCGCGAATACGATATCGAGCGAAAATGGCGCGAAGCCCGGATCTTCCGCACCGCGCCGATCTCAACCAACATGATCCTGAACTATATCGGCCAGCATGTATTGGGCATGCCGCGCAGCTACTGATTTTGCGCAAATGCGTCGTCGCGAACCGGCTGGTTCACTCGCGATTTGCTAAAATCCATGCGCGGCGGTGGCCAGGTTGGTCATCTTGCGCATCGCCGTATCACGGTCCAGCATCGCCAGGCCGCAATCCGGCGCCGCGATCAGCTGCGCGGCGTCGATGTGTTGGCGCGCGGCGCGCAAGCGTTCGGTGATTTCTTCAGCCGGCTCGATGCGCGTATTGGCGATATCGACGCAGCCCAGAATGACATCGGTTTGCCTGAAGCGTTCCAGCAACGCCAAATCGTTATGGCGATGCGCATCTTCTATCGAAACTGCGTTAAGCGATGATTCGTCCAGCGGGCCAGCCAGAATTCCATAGGCCGCGCGGTCGGCCTTGGGATAATCGCGCAAGTTCAGGCCCGACGGATACCCGCAGCACATATGCATGATGCGTGACACCGCCGGCGCCACGCCGTGAAAGCATCGTTCCAGGCACTCGATGCCCCATTCGAGCGCCGCATCGGGCCGCCGGGCAAAGACCGGCTCGTCGATCTGAATATACCGGCAACCGGCATCGGCGAGACGGCGAATTTCGACATTCAACGCGTCGGCCAGCGCGCGGGCCAGTTTTGTCTCATCGCCGTAATGCGCGTCCACGGTAGAATCGACGATCGTCATCGGCCCCGGCACGGTTATCTTGACCGGCCGGTCGGTGGCGGCACTGGCATGGTGCCAGTCATCGGCCAAAAACGGCGTTCCCGCCGCGATTGGTCCGCGCGCGACCGGGACCATCGGCGACCATGCGCCACCGGGCGAACTGCGTTCCGCCAGCACCTTGAAATCGAAGCCCTGCA
>PTKA01000104.1 GCA_002937525.1 Alphaproteobacteria bacterium MarineAlpha10_Bin3 | reverse complement strand
GATATCGGTGCCGGCCGGGCTTTCGGCCGAGGGCCTGCCGCTGGGATTGCATCTTATCGGCCGCCCGTTCGACGAGGAAACCCTGTTTCGCGTCGCCGGCGTGCTGGAAGACGCCGCAGGCTTCGATGCCCGGCCGGCGCTGATGGCTAAGGGGGCATAGGATGGCGGGCGATTGGGAGATTGTCATCGGTCTGGAAGTCCATGCCCAGATCACGGTCAAGGCGAAGCTGTTTTCCGGTGCGGCGACCGCGTTCGGCGCGCAACCGAACGCCCAGGTCAGCCTGGTCGACGCCGGCATGCCCGGCATGCTGCCGGTGCTGAACGGCGCGGTGGTGCGCCACGCGGTGCGCACCGGGCTGGCGCTGGGCGCTGTAATCAATCTGCATTCGGTGTTCGCGCGCAAGAATTACTTCTATCCCGACATGCCGCAAGGCTATCAGATATCGCAATACGAGTTGCCGATTGTCGGCGAAGGCGAATTGACCATCGAGCTGGCCGATGGCGGCACCAGGACGGTGGGGATCGAGCGGCTGCATCTTGAACAGGACGCCGGCAAGTCGCTGCACGATCAGCATCCCAATAAAAGCTATATCGATCTGAACCGATCCGGCGTGGCATTGATGGAAATCGTCTCCAAGCCCGATATGCGCTCGGCGGCGGAAGCGGCTGCCTATGTCACCAAATTGCGCGCGATCCTGCGCACGATCGGGTCGTGCGACGGCAATATGCAGGAAGGCTCGCTGCGCTGCGACGCCAATGTTTCGGTGCGCCGGCCGGGGGCATCGCTGGGCCTGCGCTGCGAAATCAAGAACCTGAATTCGATCCGCTTCATGCGCGACGCCATCGAGTACGAGGCCGCGCGGCAGATCGCGGTAATCGAGGCGGGCGGAAAAGTCGCCCAGGAAACCCGGCTTTACGATCCCGATTCCGGCGAGACCCGCTCGATGCGCAGCAAGGAAGACGAGCAGGATTACCGCTATTTTTCCGATCCCGACCTGCTGCCGCTCAACCTCGATCAATCCTATGTCGATGAATTGCGCGACACATTGCCGGAACTGCCCGATGCCCGCAAGCAACGCTTCATGGCGGACCACGGCCTGTCGTCGTACGATTCCAGCCTCCTGGTCGCGGACCGCGAGACGGCGGATTATTTCGAGGCCGTGGCCGATGGCCGCGATGCGAAGCTGGCCGCGAACTGGGTAATCTCCGAAATGCCGGCGCAGCTCAACCGGACCGGCAATGCACTGGCGTGCTCGCCAGTTGCCGCCGACGCGCTGGGCGGACTGATCGATCTGATCGCCGATGGCACGATTTCCAACTCCATCGCCAAGGACGTGCTGTCCGATATGTTCGATAGCGGCAAACCCGCCGCTGCCATCGTCAAGGAAAGGGGACTGGAACAAGTCAGCGACAGCGGCGCGCTGGAAGCGGCGGTCGCCAAGGTGATGACGGACAATCCCGAACGGGTCGCCGATTACCGCGCCGGCAACAACAAGTTGCTCGGCTGGTTCATGGGCCAGATCATGCAGGCCAGCCAGGGCAAGGCCAACCCGCAACTGGTCAACCAGTTGCTGCGCGAGAAGCTGGCGGGGTGATACGGCACCTAAACGCCGCGCCGGCAGCGCTCTGTTTGCTGCTGTTCGTGTCCGCGCCAGCCGCCGCCAAGATATTCGGTTCGACCGGCGGGGTGGCCGACGACGACCGCGTTGAACTGGACTGGTCCAGTGAGCATACGGCAATGCCGTCGGATCGATCGAATGCGTCAATACTTTTACCAGAAGCCTGATCTATTCCACCGTCGGGACCGGGTGGTTGATGCGGCCACCCACCGCTTTACGGCATGAACGGTTCAATGTTCTTCTCACCAACCTGCATGTTTTATATAACCGGACCAAGGATAACATCGTCCCCGGATGCCGGTATCTGGCGGCCAGCATCAAGCGAAAAGCCGGCGCCATCGACGCCAGTACGATCTTGCCTTTATTCGACGATCCGTTTTTTTCGTTCGGCAAGGATAAACGGCGCAAGGATTATTTCAAAGATCTCGCACTGGTGATCGTGCCGGCAAGGACCGGCACGGATGGTGCGTATATTGCCCGGACCGAACTGGCATGGGTCGTTTTATCGCCGCAAAAAATAGTTCAAAATCTGGACAACGGGACGTTCAGGAAACTGGATCTGGTGGCGTTTTCGGCGCGCAGCGACAAAAGCAGAACCGGGAAACCGCGTATCCGCATTGCACGCTCGGTCAAGGTGGTGGTGCCGCGATCCGGCGATCTGATGTATCGTGAGAACCTTTGGGCCCGCAAACAGGGTGCCGGGTATCTGTTGACCGATGGCGACGCCATCGACGGCGCATCGGGCGGCGTTCTTGTCGCCTCCCATGCCGATGGCCGGAAACTCGCCGTCGGCGTCTTCAAGGGGTTTGTCGTCAAGGGCGCGAATTTCAAGGGGCGGGACCATGTCGGCCGCTTCGATCCCCAAAGGCGGGCCAACCTGATCGTGACCATTCCAATAAACACGGCGGAACGAATATCGGCGCTCATCGCCAAATATTTGAGCCGGTTTGCGAAAAATCTCGCTGCCAAAAAACACGAAAAATTACGGGACAAAGGGTCGTGAGCCGGGCCGATTTGCCCGCCACGCCGCCGACGCTATAGGATGCAGGCCGAAATGGGAGAATTGGCATGATCGAGAAATATTCATCGTTGTTCGCCGGGCATATCGATCTTGGCGAAGTGGGGCAGGATACGACGCCGGCGAATGAGCGGCGGTATTCAGACGTGGAGTTGGCCGGCGTGTTCGCCAAATGCGAAGCGATGGCGAAAGTCATGGACGATTGCGGTTACGGCACGCTGTGGTTCGCCGAACATCATTTCCAGCGCGAAGGCTATGAATGTATCCCGAACAATCTGATGATGGGCGTGCATCTGGCCCATATGACCAAGACTCTCAAGATCGGCTGCGGCTTCAACATCACGCCGATGTGGCATCCGCTGCGTCTGGCCGAGGATTACGCGATGGCCGACTGGCTGACCAAGGGCCGGGTCATTTTCGGCGTCGGCCGCGGATACCATACAAGGGAGGTGGAGACCCTGGGCGGCCCTTTGATCGACAAGGAGGCCAACCGCGACGTCTTCGAGGAACAGGTCGATATCATGTTCAAGGCGTTCAATCAGGCGGAATTTTCCCATAAGGGGAAATATTACGAATTGCCGCCCAAGCTGCCCTATCGTGGCTATGAGCTATCCGAACTGACTTTAGTGCCGCGACCCTGGAAATTGCCGGTGGAATGCTGGCAGCCGGTGGTCAGCGCACAGGACCGCGGGCTCGACTTCATGGTCAAGCATGGCATCAAGGGCATCGTTGGCGGCGGTTCGGCGCTGATGGCCGAAGGCAATATTCACGCCTTCCAGCGCGCCCATGAACGCGCCGGCATCGACACCAAGCTGGGCGAAAACCTCTGCCTTGGCATCACCTATCATCTGGCGCCGACCCGCGAACAGGCGATCCGCGAGGCGACGCCCTATTACGAGGAACACGCCAAGATGTTCGGGCCGCTCGGGTTCCTGGGGCCGCTCAAGCCCGAACAGATCGAAGCGATCGGCCGGCGCGGCGGCATCCGAAAATCCGGCATCCCGACTTTGAAAGAAGCCTTCGAGGCCGGGTCCTGGTATTGCGGTCCGCCGGAAGGGTTCGTTGAATTTCTGCAACAGACCGAGGAAAAATTTCCCGGTCTGGAAATCGTTAATGTTCAATCCGCGATGGGTACGCCGGAAGCGGTGATTCTTGAACAACTCGAATGGTTCGCCGGCGATGTGATGTCGAAAATGAACCGCGCCGAAGCAGCGGACTGATAAAATGAAAGCGGTATTGGTCGATCCTGGCGCGCCGGGTCACCTGACGCTGACCGAAACACCGGATCCGGTCGCCCTGTCGAGCCAGGCCTTGGTACGGGTGAAGGCGATATCGCTCAATCTTGGCGAGGTCAAGCGAGCGCGGCGCAGCGATCCGGGGACGCTGCTGGGCTGGGACGTGGCTGGAATCGTCGCCGAGGCGGCGGCGGACGGGTCGGGCGCTGCCGTCGGCACACGCATCGTCGGGGTGAAAAACGCCGGCGCCTGGGCCGAATACGCCGCCGTGGACACGGCCTGGATGGCGCCGTTGCCCGACGGCGTTTCCTTTGCCGAGGCGGCGACGCTGCCGGTCGCCGGGTTGACCGCGCTCTATGCGTTGGAGCAAGGCGGGCAACTGGTTGGCCGGCGTGTGCTGGTGACCGGTGCTTCGGGCGGCGTCGGGCTGTTCGCCATTCAACTGGCCAAACTATCGGGCGCCAGCGTGACAGCGTTGATCCGGCGCGAAGAATCGCGCGCCGCGGTCACCGATGCCGGCGCCGACCATGTCGTGGTCGGGGAGGCCGGCGCCGTTGCGGCGGTGAACGCGCCCTATCATTGTATTCTTGATTCGGTCGGCGGGCAGGTGCTGGCCGATTGCCTGCAACAGGTCGGGCGGGACGGCGTGCTGGTGAATTTCGGCATCTCCGCCGGCGGAACGGCGACGATCGATGTCGGCGCGTTTTTCAGGACCGGCCGGTCGCGTTATTACGGGCTCTATCTGTTCACTGAATTCGGCCGCCGGCCGGCGCGCAATGGGTTGCGCGTGCTCCTCGATTTGCTTGCCGCCGGAAAGCTCGACGTGCATATCGATGCGCAAGACGATCTTGCCGGGCTCGGCGGTCTGGCCGAACGCCTGTTCAACCGGGAAATCACCGGCAAGGCCGTGGTGGTGCTGGATTGATCGTTTTTTCTTCGCGGCGGAGATGGTAGGGTTGCACCCTTCTCATTGTTTCGATGCAATCACGAAAAAGAGGACGATATGGCCCTACCAGAAATTGGCAGCCGGGCGGCCGCCTTCACCTTGGCCAACCAGGATGGCAAGCAGGTCAGTCTCGCCGATTATGCGGGGCGACAGGTGCTGCTGTGGTTCTTTCCGCGCGCTTTTGGCAATAATTGAACCAAGCAGGCAAACGGGTTCCGTGATCGAACCCAAGACTATGCTGACAAGAACGCGGTCGTGCTGGGCATTACCTTCAGCCCGGCGGACGATCTGAAAACCTGGCGCGACGAAGTCGGGCTGACGGCCGAACTGCTGCGCGACGCGGACCGCGCCGTGGCAATGGCGTACGGTGCCGCGCAAAGCGCCGATCAGGAACGGCCGTCGCGGATCAGCGTGCTGGTCGGAACCGACGGTCTGGTGGTCAACGCCTATGAAGTATCCGACGCCGAAGGACACCCGGCGGCGGCGCTGGCGGAAATTCCGTAACCGGGTTTCCGATCAGACGTCGAGGTCCCGCACGAAGCGGGCGTTTTTCTGGATGAAGGCAAAGCGGCTTTCCGGCTTGCGGCCCATCAGCGCTTCCACGAATTTGGCCGTGTCGCGCGCCGCCGCGGCCTGATCCGGATTGTCTTTGTTGGGAATTTCAACCCGGAGCAAAGTGCGTTTCTTCGGGTCCATCGTGGTTTCGCGTAACTGCGCCGGTGGCATTTCGCCGAGCCCCTTGAAACGGCTGACCTCGATTTTTCCCTTGCCGCGAAAAGTGGACTTGATCAGGGCTTCGCGATGTTCGTCATCGCGGGCATAGGCGGATTTGGCACCCTGGGTCAGCCGGTACAGGGGCGGTTGGGCGATGTATAGCCGGCCGCCTTCGACCAGCCCCGGCGTCTCCCGGTAGAAAAAGGTCATCAAGAGGGCGGCGATATGCGCGCCGTCGACATCGGCGTCGGTCATGATGATGACGCGCTCATAACGCAGCTTGTCGAGGTCAAAGTCGCTCCGCGTGCCACAGCCGAGCGCCTGTATTAGGTCGCGCAGCTCCTGATTGCCGGCGAGTTTTTCGACTGATGCGCTGGCGACGTTGAGGATCTTGCCGCGCAAGGGCAGGATCGCCTGGGTTTCGCGGATGCGCGCCTGCTTGGCGGAGCCACCGGCGGAATCGCCTTCGACCAGGAAGATTTCGGTGCCGTCG
>PTKA01000103.1 GCA_002937525.1 Alphaproteobacteria bacterium MarineAlpha10_Bin3 | reverse complement strand
TATCGGCATGTATATATCGGTGCGGGCCAACGTCCGGACCGCCGAAGGCGCCCGCCAGGGGTTGGCCAAGGGGCTTGAGCTGGCGTTCAAATCGGGTGCCATCACCGGCATGCTGGTCGCCGGGTTAGCGCTGCTGGCGATCACCGGCTTTTACATGTTCCTGCAATCGCTGGGGGTGTCGGGGCGCGATCTTGTCGGCCCGCTGGTGGCGCTCGGCTTTGGCGCGTCGCTGATTTCGATCTTCGCCAGGCTGGGCGGCGGTATCTTCACCAAGGGTGCCGATGTCGGCGCCGATCTGGTTGGCAAGGTTGAAGTCGGCATTCCCGAGGACGACCCGCGCAATCCGGCCGTGATCGCCGATAATGTTGGCGACAATGTTGGCGATTGCGCCGGCATGGCGGCCGATCTGTTCGAGACCTATATCGTCTCGATGGTCGCAGCGATGGTGCTGGGCCTGATCTTCTTCACCGGTGAGATGGCGGATAAATTTCTGCTCTACCCGTTGATGATCGGCGGCGTGTGCATCATCACTTCGGTTATTTCGACGTTTTTCGTCAAGCTCGGCCCGAGCAACAACATCATGGGCGCGCTTTATAAGGGCTTCATCGTCTGCGCGGTGCTGTCCGCGATCGCGTTGTATCCGGTGACCGAATGGGTGATCGGCATGTCGACGCAGTTCGAAGTCGATGGCATGACCTTTACCGGGATGAACCTGTTTATCAGCGGTTTGACGGGGCTTGTCGTGACCGGCCTGATCATCTGGGTGACGGAATATTACACCTCGACCGAATACCGGCCCGTGCGCGCAATCGCCAAGGCGTCGGAAACCGGCCATGGCACCAATGTGATCCAGGGTCTGGCGATTTCGATGGAAGCGACGGCGGTGCCGGCGCTGATAATCTGCGCCGCGATCATCATTACCTTCATGCAAGCCGGGCTGGTTGGCATCGCCATCGCGGTGACGTCGATGCTGGCGATTGCCGGCATGGTTGTCGCCCTCGACGCCTATGGTCCGGTGACCGACAATGCCGGCGGCATTGCCGAGATGGCGGGGCTCGACGAAGACGTGCGCAAGACCACCGATGCGCTCGACGCCGTCGGCAACACCACCAAGGCGGTGACCAAGGGCTATGCGATCGGTTCCGCCGGGCTTGGCGCGCTGGTCCTGTTCGGGGCCTATACCCAGGATTTGCAATTCTTCATCGAAAACGCCAAGGATTATCCGTATTTCGTGGGTGTCGTCCTCGACTTTTCCCTCTCCAACCCCTTTGTCATCGTCGGTCTTTTCGTTGGCGGCATGCTGCCCTACCTGTTCGGGGCGATGGGCATGATGGCGGTGGGGCGCGCGGCCGGTGCGGTCGTGATCGAGGTGCGCCGCCAGTTCAAGGAGATCCCGGGCATCATGGAAGGCACCGCGAAGCCGGAATATGGCACCTGCGTCGATCTGCTGACCAAGGCGGCGATCAAGGAGATGATCATACCGTCCTTGCTGCCGGTCCTGGCGCCGGTCGTCGTCTACGGCGTCATCTTGCTGATCGCCGACAAATCGGCGGCATTCGCGGCGCTGGGCGCGATGCTGCTGGGCGTCATCGTAACCGGGCTGTTCCTGGCGATTTCAATGACGGCCGGCGGCGGCGCCTGGGACAACGCCAAGAAATATATCGAAGATGGCCACCATGGCGGCAAGGGCTCGGCCGCCCATCACGCCGCGGTCACCGGCGATACGGTCGGCGATCCCTATAAGGACACTGCCGGCCCGGCGGTGAACCCGATGATTAAGATCACCAATATCGTCGCGCTGTTGCTGCTATCCATGCTGGCGCATTAAGGCGAAGACCGGGGGCGTTAATTGCGGCGCCCGGCGAAACGGAACACGCGGCGGCTTTTAATAGCCACCGCCACCGCCGCCGCCGCCGAAACGTCCCAGATTGCCGATGAATTGTTCGATGATGGATAGCTCCTTGCCGACGGTCGGCGTCTGGCGCTCGACCATGCCGATCTGGCGAAGGTCGTCCCTGTCGTAGCGCTGGATCGCTTGCACGATGTCATCATCGGTGAAGTACACGGCGACGATCTGCTGGTCGATGACCTGTTCATCGAGAAAGGCGAATTTTTCGGTCTTCCGGCTGATATAGTACCAAACGCGGTCATCGAAGGTGCCCTGCGTCGACGGCGTTCCCAGAATCGCGGCGACTTCCTCGCGGGTCTGTTTGCCGATTACGATTTTGGCCAGTTGGGTATCGCGCGGCAAATTTCCCCGGACCGTGAGCCGGGGCGCACAGGCCGACAGGGCGATGGCCGCAGCGAGCATGGCGGCAAGGGGCAGAACGGTGCGGTATCGGTGATGCATGGCCGGAAAATCGCATTGGAGCGTGGGATATGTCAACGCCTCTTGGTATGAAATGCGGTGCTGTATGATGGAGAGACCATGAAGTGGCCTTTTTTGAACCTGTTTTGGCCTTCCGCCGAAGATACCGCGGCGCGGCAACTCTATCGCGCGACGGTGGCCCAGGCGCGTCAGGTTAAGTTCTATACCGACTGGCGGGTGCCCGATTCGGTAACCGGCCGATTCGATCTGATATCTTTGCATGGATTTCTAGTGCTGCATCGCTTGAAAAACGACCCAACGGCTGCCTCCTTCGCGCAAAACTACGCGGGCGCTTTGTTCGAGGATATGGACCGGAATCTGCGGGAAATGGGAGTCGGCGACCTGAGCGTCGGCAAGAAAATACGCCGCATGGCGGAAGGTTTTTTTGGCCGCTCGGCCGCCTACAACAAGGCGCTGGCCGAAGGTGGCGAACCGCTGACGGACGTGCTTGAACGTAATCTTTACGGCGTGCTGGAGATGCGGAACGAAGCAATCCTTGACGCCGTCGCCAGCTATGTCCGGCGCTGCGTGGACCATCTGGCGGCGCAGGGTGTCGCCGATCTGACCGCCGGGCGGATATCCTTCGCCCCCCTGAGCGAGGACTAGAGGTATGGCGGACATGCCGGCGGTCGAATTTTCCTTTGTCTTGCCGGTCGATACGATCGGCAAGGCGCGCAAAAATTTGCGGGTCGTCGCGAACGAAGCGGCGAGGGGCGCATTGGCGCGCCGTTTCGATCTGATCGCAATCGACCGCTTCGTTGCCGACGTGACCGTCGGTCGCATCGACGACAGCGCGCTGATCGCGGTGTCGGGGTCGTTCGCCGCCGATATCGTCCAAGCCTGCGTGGTTTCGCACGCGCCCGTCGCCACATCCATCAGGGCGACAATTTCAGAGCGGCTGGGCCCCCCCATCGACGGCGAGGCCGAAGCGGTCTTCGAAATCGACGACGAGGACCCGCCGGCGCCATTTTGCGACGGTTCGATTGAGTTGGGCGAACTCTTGGCGCAATGTCTGGCAATTTCGATCGACCCTTATCCCCGGGCTGCCGGTGCGGTGCTCGAATCCGCGGCCGGGGGCGAAGAATGGCGCGCCGGGCCGCAGGGCAGGTGCCCCTTCGAGGCATTGGCGATCTTAAAGAAGAATCGTACCTAACGCAGGCTTGCTGTACGAACTGTTTTTGTTTATGTATCCGGGCGATTTTCGGTCCTGTTTTTGAAAGTGTGAATTTATGGCGGTCCCAAAGAAAAAAATATCCAAATCACGGCGAAATATGCGACGCTCTCATGATGCGCTGAAGCCATCCTTGTCGGTTGAATGCGCAAATTGCGGTGAATTGAAACGGCCGCATCATGTTTGTTCGGCATGTGGCCATTACGATGGCCGCGAGGTTGTCGAGGCGTCAAGCTATTAGGACGCAAACGATCAACGAAACCTAGGAGCCATTTGGGTCGTGACGTCGCCATTGGTTATCGCGCTCGATGCAATGGGAGGGGATCGCGCCCCCCAGGTCGTCGTGCGCGGCGCTGAATTGGCCCGGGAACGGCACCCCGGTGTCCGCTTCTTGATGTTCGGCGACGAAGCCAAGGTCGAACCTTTGCTGGGACGCTATGGCGACCTTGCCGCGGTCACGACGTTGCGCCATACCAAAGACGCGATCCTGAGCGAGGATAAACCGTCCGCGGCGTTGCGCGGCGGCCGGGAATCCAGCATGTGGCTGGCGATTGACGCCGTTCATAAAGGCGAGGCGAGTGCGGTGATCTCGGCCGGCAATACCGGCGCGCTGATGGTCATCGCGAAATTCGTGCTCAAGACGTTGCCCGGGATCGACCGCCCGGCGCTGTGCGGGATGTTCCCCAATCCGCGTGGCGACACCGCGATGTTGGATCTGGGCGCCAACATGCGGTCCAGCGCCGCCAATCTAACGCAATTCGCGGTCATGGGAGAGGTGTTCGCGCGAACCGTCCTTGGCGTCGAGCGGCCGATCATCGGCCTGCTCAATGTCGGGGTCGAGGACCGCAAGGGAATCGATGCAGTCCGCGAAGCAGCAGTCCTGCTGCGCGAAACCGATTTGCCTTTTGAATTCAAGGGATTCATCGAAGGTACCGACATCACCGCCGGCACGGTCGATGTCGTGGTCACCGATGGATTCACCGGGAATGTCGCGGCGAAAACCGCGGAAGGGATTGTGCGGCTCTTCGCCGGCAATCTGCGTGAGGCGTTTCGCCGCGACTGGTTGTCCAAACTTGGCTATCTTCTGGCCCGGCGGTCGATTCAGAAAATGCGCGAGCGGTTCGATCCCAGACAATATAACGGCGCCATGTTCCTGGGATTGAATGGAATTGTCGTCAAAAGTCATGGCGGGACCGATGCGCTCGGTTTCGCAAATTCCATCGGCGTTGGCGTCGATATGGCCCGGCACGGCTTTATCGATAAGATGAGGCACGATTTCGAAAGTCTCGGAACGCTGAAGGATACGCCACGCCGGGCGGCGGCGAGCTCGTAGAATTGTTTCAGGTCACTCTATGCTGCATTCCAACGATAATCCCCCGACGGACAATTCCGATAGCAACCTCTCGGTGAAGGATAGCTTTGAACTTCAGCGTTCGGTCGTGCTGGGCTGTGGCGCGTATTTGCCGGAAAGGGTGCTGACGAACACGGAACTTTCGACCCGGATCGATACGTCGGATGAATGGATTCGCAAGCGCACCGGTATCGAGCAGCGGCATATCGCCGCTGACGGCGAACTGACGTCGGATCTGGCCGCCGCGGCAAGCCGCCGCGCCCTGGCCGCCGCCGGCGTGGCGGCGGATGAGGTCGATCTGATCGTCTTGGCGACCTCCACCCCGGACAATACCTTTCCGGCCACCTCGACCCGGGTGCAGGCCATGCTGGGCATCAAGCAGGGTGTTGCATTCGATGTCCAGGCGGTATGCTCGGGCTTCGTATACGCGTTGTCGGTTGCCGATAACATGCTGCGCCTGGGGCAGGCGCGCACGGCGTTGGTCATTGGCGCCGAGGTGTTCAGCCGTATCCTGGATTGGAAAGACCGCTCGACCTGCGTGTTGTTTGGCGATGGCGCCGGCGCGGTTGTGCTGCGCGCCATGGCGCCGCAAAACGATAGCAATGCGCGCGGTATCCTGTCGACGCATTTGTTCTCGGATGGCGCCTATTACGATTCACTCTACGTCGATGGCGGTCCTGCCAGTACCGGCACGGCCGGTTTCATTCGCATGGACGGCAAGGAAGTCTTCCGGCAGGCGGTGAATCTCATGTCGTCGGCGGTGGAGACCGCCGTTGCGCATAATGGCATGTCGGTGTCCGATATCGACTTGCTGGTGCCGCATCAAGCCAATATCCGTATCATCGACGGTATCGGCCGCCGGCTCGGCGTCGCTGGCGAGCGGGTTGTCGTGACGGTGCAGGGGCAAGCCAATACGTCCGCCGCCACGATACCGTTGGCCCTTACGGCGGCCCAGGACGACAAGCGCATCCATCCGGGCGATATCGTGGCGCTATGCGCCCTTGGCGGCGGATTTGCCTGGGGATCGGCCTTGATTCGCTGGTAGGGGAATGGGAAAAATTGCGGCGGGAGGCGAACGGGTTCGGCTCCAGTTCAAGTTTATGGGGAGGGCTGCGAGCTTTGGAATTGACGGACATTCTAATGA
>PTKA01000102.1 GCA_002937525.1 Alphaproteobacteria bacterium MarineAlpha10_Bin3 | reverse complement strand
CGGGCGACGAAGATAGCGCAATAGCGCTGGATATCGCTGCTGCCTTGACTGACACGGATGAATCCGCGGTCCTGTCGGTGACCATCGCCGATATCCCCGATGGCGCGGTGCTGTCCGCCGGGACACTCAATCCAGATGGCTCGGTAACCTTGACGCCGGATCAAATTGCCGGCCTGACCATCACGCCGGCAGCCGACAGTGACACCGACTTCACTCTGAGCGTCACGGCAAACTCCACTGATGGAGAGGATCTAGCGACAACGACTGCCGCGCTGTCGGTCGCAGTGGCGGCGGTTGCCGATGCGCCGATTTTATCCGTCAAGGGTTATCCTGGTGTTGAAGACAATGAGATAATCATCGACATCGCCGCCTCGCTGACCGACCTCGACGGCTCCGAATCCCTCTCGGTGACAATCACCGGCATCCCCGACGGCGCGGTGCTGTCGGCCGGGACGGTTAATCCGGACGGCTCGGTCACTCTGAACCCATACCAGTTGATCGGCCTCACCATCCTTCCGCCGGCCGACAGCGACGTTGACTTCACCCTGAGCGTCACCGCCACCTCGACCGAGGCCGATGGCGGCGATAGCGCGACGACGACGGTTCTGCTGCCGGTGACGGTGAATGATGCCGCGCCGGACTTGATCGTCGAAGACGCTTCGGGCGATCAAGATACCGCGATCCCCCTCGCGATCGCCGCCGCGTCGGATGTGTTGTCGGTGACCATCGACGGCATCCCGGTTGGCGCGGCGCTGTCCGCCGGGATCGTCAATCCGGATGGCTCGGTGACGCTGACGCCGGCGCAACTGGCCAATTTGACGATCACGCCGCCGGGCGATAGTGATGTCGACTTCACGTTGACGATCGACTCGATCTCGACGGGCGGTACCTTTACGGTTGCGCTGCCGGTCAGCGTGGCGGCGGTCGCCGACGCGCCAAATCTCACGGTCAGTGTTGGTGAAGGCACGCCCCAGGGCGGAGATATTCCCCCTTTCGACCAAGCCATTTCGAATATCGTTCTCTACGTACAGGATGACACCGGCAACATTCAGAAAATTAGAGTCCTGGATTTCCCCGGCGGAGACAGTGCAATCCATGACGTCAACGATATTGATATAAACAGCTTTTTGGCCGCCAATTATCCAAACGTCGATCTTGTCGCCTTGACGGTCAAAGCTGGAAACAATACGACGCCTGGGTTCGGTCCTGGCGAGGGCGAATTGTTCATCCTGGGTGACAATTTTTTACAGGCCGACCTACCGGTCGCCGCTCATGTGGACGACAACGATAGCTACAATTTCGGCGATGAGTTCAATGGCGAAATTGAAGGCATCTTCAATACAGGCGGCAGCGGTACCGAATTCCCGTTGGAAATCACCGCCGCGCTGACCGACACCGATGGATCGGAAACGTTGTCGGTGACCGTCGGCGGCATCCCGGTTGGTGCGGTGCTGTCGGCCGGGACCCTCAACCCGGACGGCTCGGTGACGCTGACGCCGGGTGAGTTGGCCGGCCTGACGATCATGCTGCCGGAGGATAGTTCGGCCGACTTCACGCTGATCGTTACTGCGACCTCGACCGAGGGCGACGGGGGCGATAGCGCGACGACGACGGCTTTATTGCCGGTGACCGTGGCGGACGATTCGGGTGCGGTGCTGGTTCATACCAACGGCGGGAGCCGGGCGGAAAATCAAAATTACGTGCTGGTTAGCGATATGGACGCGGATTCCGTCACCGTCGTCGGCGCCGGGGATTTGACCGCCGATTCATCGCCCGACCTGTGGCGCGTCGAAGAAGGCGGCGGAGACCGGGCCGCAACGCAAGACGATTTCGATGGCGCGCAATATGCCAGCGTCGATCAGGGCGACAGGAATGACTGGGTCGCGGCGGCGGCGGGTGTCCAGGAAGATCTGGTCATCGATCTGTCGGAAGGCGCGTGGACCAGTACCGAATTTGCGGCGGGTGGACTGGGCGACGATATCCTGACCGGCAACAGCGCCCGCAATCTGCTGATCGGCGGCGACGGCAACGACACGTTCTTTGGATCCGAAAACCGGGATATCCTGCTTGGCGGCGCCGGTGACGATACCTTCATCATCGAAGCCGCTGCCCTGACCGATAATGTGCTCGGCCACGACATTACAATCGGCGACCTGTCCCAGGAAGTCGAAGCCGCAATCGCCGCAAATAATTCCGACGGCACCGAAATTGCTTCCAGGATGCGCTCCGGCATCGATGGCGGCAGCGGCAACGATACGCTGCGGATCGTTGCCGATGAGGACGTTACCATCGACCTAGGCAGCGGCGATTTCGGCGAAGCAACCGGTGCGGTCGATAATATCGAGGCGATCGATTTGCGTCAGGGTGCCGGCGATATCACCTTGCGGCTGGATCTGAACGATGTGATCGATTTAACCGATGACGCCAACGAATTGCGGGTGTTCCGCGACGCTGGCGACCAGGTCGAGATTTCCGACGATGCCGTCGCCAGCGCAATCGGGGCGGAAGTCGATGGTTTCGTGACCTTCACCTTCCTTGATGACGCCGGTTCGGAGCTCGCCAAGGTGCATGTTCAGGCTGATCCGCCGGCGATGTAACCGCCGGCGAATCACGCGGATATTCGCTAATAGCGGTAATGTTCCGGCTTGAACGGGCCCTGTTGCGAGAGACCAAGATAGTCGGCCTGCGAATCCGTTAGCGTGGTCAACTGCACGCCGAGTTTCTTCAGGTGCAGCGACGCGACTTTCTCGTCTAGATATTTCGGCAGGACATAGACTTCGGTCTTGTAGCGCGCCGTATTGGTCCACAGCTCGATCTGCGCCAGGACCTGGTTGGTGAAGGACGCCGACATGACGAAGCTCGGATGGCCGGTGGCGCAGCCAAGATTGACCAGCCGCCCTTCGGCCAGCACGATCAGGCGCTTGCCGTCGGCGAACTCGACCTCATCGACCTGCGGCTTGACGTTATGCCATTTCAAATTCCGCAACGCGCTGACTTGAATCTCTAAATCGAAATGGCCGATATTGCAGACGATGGCGCGGTCCTTCATCTCACGCATATGGCCGATTGTGATAATGTCGATATTGCCGGTCGTGGTCACGAAGATATCGGCAAAGGGCGCCGCGTGTTCCATCGTCGTCACCTCGTAGCCTTCCATCGCCGCCTGTAGCGCGCAGATCGGATCGATTTCGGTCACCAGCACGCGGGCGCCCTGATTGCGCAGGCTGGCGGCCGATCCCTTGCCGACATCGCCGAAACCGCAGACCACCGCGACCTTGCCGGCGATCATCACATCGGTCGCCCGCTTGATGCCATCGACCAGGCTTTCGCGGCAGCCATAAAGATTGTCGAACTTCGATTTGGTCACCGAATCATTGACATTGATCGCCGGCACCTTGAGCGTGCCCGCCTTGTGCATCTCGTAGAGCCGGTGAACCCCGGTCGTGGTTTCTTCCGACAGGCCACGCACATCGGCCATCAGTTCGGGATATTTCTCATGCATGATCTGGGTCAGATCGCCGCCATCGTCGAGGATCAAATTCGGGTGCCAGCCGCCGGGGCCGTCGATCGTCTGCTCGATACACCACACGCCTTCTTCGTCGGTTTCTCCCTTCCAGGCGAAAACCGGCACGCCGGTCGCGGCGATCGCCGCCGCCGCCTGATCCTGGGTCGAAAAGATGTTGCAGGACGACCAGCGGACCTCCGCGCCCAGCGCGGTCAAGGTTTCGATCAGCACCGCGGTCTGGATCGTCATGTGCAGACAGCCGGCGATCCGCGCGCCGGCCAGCGGATTGGCGCCGCCATATTCTTCGCGCAACGCCATCAGCCCCGGCATTTCGGTTTCGGCGATGGCGATTTCCTTGCGGCCCCAATCGGCGAGGCTCATATCGGCGACCTTGTAGTCTTGGGCGGCAGTCATTGGATTTGCTCTCCTGATTGAAGGCGGCGTAATTCCACGCCGGTCGTTCCAGTTTTGCGCATATAGCAAGGAAGCAAGGGCCTCGCAAGTTTTATATAAAGAAACCTTTATATGTTTAACTTCGACGGCGGGCGCCGCAATCCGATCCTGAATGGGGCGTAAAAGGACGATTCCGTCACGCCAAACACCACATTAAACAAGCTAAGATTATGATATCGTTAAACAGAGCCTGTTTTTCGCCCCAAAAAGTCTACATTTGTCTACATTTTCCCTGAATTCAGACAATATAGGAATATAATACTTTAATTCCGCAGGTCAAGGCCGTCGGTGCAATATTGCCGCTGAGTCTTGGTTTAATCCACCAGCGCGTTGAAATCGTCGATCAGCTTGACGATGCCATCCAGGTCGGCTTGCGCCATGACCGCCTGGGCGTGCATCGTGGCCGCCGTCAGGTCGAGCGCGCGGACCCGCTGCTTGACCCGGGGCAGGCTGGGCGCGGCCATCGACAGTTCCCGCACCCCAAGGCCGAGCAACAAGGCGGTATAGCGCGGGTCGCCGGCCATCTCGCCGCAGATGCTGACCGGAATGCGGGCCCGCAAGGCGGCATCGACGGTGGCCTGGATCAAGCGCAGCACGGCGGGGTGGGTGGAATTATAAAGATAGGCGACCTGTTCGTCGGCGCGGTCGATGGCCAGGCTGTACATGGTCAGATCGTTGGTGCCGATGGCGAAGAAATCGGCAACCCGGGCCAGCATGTCGGCGATCAAAGCAGCGCCGGGTATTTCGATCATCACGCCCAGCGGCGGCAACGGGTCGGCGAGCGGCAGGCGGCGGCGCTTGAGGCGCTTTGCCACAGCACTTACCACTTCGCGCACCGCTTCGACTTCGGCGACCGTGGCGACCATCGGCAACAGGATCCGGACCGGGCCATGCGCGCCGGCGCGCAAAATCGCGCCAATCTGGTCGCCCAACAGCTTGGGATGTTTGAGCGACAGGCGAATGGCGCGCAGGCCAAGTGCTGGGTTGGGCGAATGGGATAATGGCACGCCGACCGAATAAGACAGCTTGTCGCCGCCGACATCGAGCGTGCGAATCGTTACCGGCCGCCCCGCCATGCCCTCGACGATCCGGCGCAGGCTTTCATATTGCTCGTCTTCGCCCGGCGGCCGGTCGCGGTTCATATAAAGGTACTCGGTCCGCAGCAAGCCGATGCCTTGCGCGCCGTGCCGGTTGGCCAGATCCAGTTCATGCGGCAATTCATAGTTGGCGTAGAGTTGAATGGCGCTGCCGTCGCGGGTTACCGCCGCCAGATGGCGCAGCCGGGCAAAGCGCCGGGTCTCGCGCCGGTAGGCGCGGCGGCGGTTTTCGTAGTCGCGCAAGGTGGCGGCGGTGGGATCGACGATCACCCGCCCGGCGAAGCCATCGACGATCACGATCGGCGCGTCGCGGGTGCCGGGGCCGGCCCGGGTCGCGCCCAATCCGGTGGCACCCAGTACGGCCGGAATGCCGAGCGACCGGGCCATGATCGCGGTGTGGCCTTCCGGTCCGCCCAGGACCGTGGCCAGGCCGCCGATTAAGGCCGGGTCGAGCAATGCGGTATCGGCCGGGCTGAAATCTTCGGCCAGGATGATGCTGCCGCGCGGCAGGGTGGAAAAGGCCCGCACCGGCGCCTTCATCAGATTGCGGATCAGGCGGGCGCCGGCTTCGCGGATATCGTCGGCGCGCGCCGCCATGTAGCGGTCCGGCAATTGCGCGAAGCCGCGCGCGATCTTGGATATTTCGGTGCGCACGGCGGCTTCGGCATTGACCCGCGTCTCGACGATCCGGGCCTCGATGCCGCGCACCAGACGCGAGCCGGTCAGCATTTGCAGATAGGCGTCGATCAGATTGGCCAGTTCCTCGCCGGCGGCGCCATGGGTTTCCAGCGCCCGGCTTTTGAGCCGGCGCAACTGCCGGCTGGAGCGTTCCACCGCCACCCGGAAGCGGGCTTTTTCGGCCTCCAGTTGCGACTTGCGGATGGTGAATTCCGGCACCGTCGGCGCGCCGGCCTCGCTGAGATGGGCCGGGCCGATGGCGATTCCGGGCGAAACGCCAAGCCCCTCGAATATCTGCTCTTGCGGCTGTTGCGGTTCAG
>PTKA01000101.1 GCA_002937525.1 Alphaproteobacteria bacterium MarineAlpha10_Bin3 | reverse complement strand
CGCCGCGGCGGCCCGGCCCATTCGACTCGCACGATTGTCTACGGGATGTACGAGACCGCCTTCACGCCGATGTACGACTTCGACTACGCCGCGGCCCAGGGCAGCGTGTTGCTGGTGGCCCTGGGTGCGATTGCGATCGTGCAGTTCCGCCTGCTGGGGCGGCAGATGATCGATATAGGGTATTATTCGCTGCCCGTGGTCGGCATGACGACTTTGTTCGCCGGCATGGCGCTGGGCTTGCAGACCTATGCCGGTTTCTCGCGCTTTTCAGCCGAGGACGCCATCGCCAAGGTGGTGGCGCTCGGCATCACCCGCGAACTGGGGCCGGTGCTGGCCGGGCTCATGGTGGCGGCGGGGCGGGTCGGCGCGGCGATGGCGGCGGAACTCGGCACCATGCGAGTGACCGAACAGATCGACGCGCTGTACACGCTATCGACCAATCCATACAAATATCTGGTCGCGCCACGCATCATCGCCGGGCTGACGATGCTGCCGCTGCTGGTTTTCGTCGGCGATATCATCGGAATCTTCGGCGGCTATATCGTTTCGATCTATAAACTCGGCTTCAATCCCGGCGTCTATCTCAGCCAGACCTGGAAGGTACTGGAATTCATGGACGTATTTTCCGGCCTGGTGAAGGCTGGCGCGTTTGGCTTCATCGTCACCTTGATGGGGTGTTTCCACGGCTATAACAGCCGCGGCGGGGCGCAGGGCGTCGGCGCGGCGACAACCAACGCCGTGGTATCGGCCTCAATCCTGATCCTGGTATCGAACTATGTCATTACCGAATTGTTCTTGACGATATGAGTGTCGCGAAGATCAAACTGTCCGGCGTCAAGAAAAACTTCGGCGACAACATCGTCCTGGACGGCGTCGATCTTGAAATCGCCGCCGGTGAATCGCTGGTCATCATCGGCGGTTCGGGCAGCGGAAAGTCGGTCACCTTGAAATGCATCCTGGGCTTGCTGACACCCGACCACGGCGCTATCGAAATCGACGGCCAGTCGGTCGTCGGCATACGCGGGGCCGCACGCGAGCGGATCAACCAGAATATCGGCATGCTGTTTCAGGGCGGCGCGCTGTTCGACAGCCTGCCGGTCTGGGAAAATGTCACCTTCGGCTTGATCCAGGGCCGGGGCACGAACCGCGTCGAAGCCAAGGCCATCGCGCTGGAAAAGCTCGCCGCCGTGGGGCTTGGCGCGGAAGTCGGCGAATTATCGCCGGCCGAACTGTCGGGCGGCATGCAGAAACGGGTCGGCCTGGCCCGGGCGATCGCCACCGAACCGGAAATCATTTTCTTCGACGAACCGACCACCGGACTGGATCCGATCATGGGCGACGTGATCAACGACCTGATCGTCAAATGCGTGAAGGAACTGGGCGCGACCGCGCTGTCCATCACCCACGACATATCCAGCGCACGCAAGATATCCGATCGCATCGCAATGCTGTATAAGGGCAAAATAATCTGGAACGGTCCGACCGATACCATCGATGATTCCGGGAACCCGCATGTCGATCAGTTCATTCACGGTCGCGCCGAAGGCCCGATACAGATGGAATTGCGCCGGTTATGACGGGCTCCTGACAATGGTGCGCCAGAACACTCGTTTTGTCTGCCAGTCTTGCGGCGCCGTCCATCCGCGCTGGGCCGGGCGCTGCGAAGCATGTGGCGAATGGAACAGCATCGCCGAAGAAGCAAAGCCCGACGCAGCACCCGTCGGCGACAAGCGCGGCAATACACGCGGCGGCGGGCGGCGGATCGAATTCGTCTCGCTCGACGGCAAGACTGAGGCGACGGCGCGCTGGAAATCCGGCATCGGCGAATTCGACCGGGTCACCGGCGGCGGGCTGGTGCCGGGTTCGGCTTTGCTGATCGGCGGCGATCCGGGGATCGGCAAATCGACCTTGCTGTTACAGGTTGTCACCGGTTTGGCCAAAGGCGCTACCGGGGTGCGGTGCGCCTATATCTCGGGCGAGGAATCAATCGACCAGGTGCGGATGCGGGCCGCCCGGCTGGCGGTCAAGGACCGGCCGGTCATCCTGGCGGCGGCGACCAATGTGCGCGACATCCTGGCGACGCTGGATAGCGATGACGGGCCCGATATCGTGGTCATCGATTCAATACAGACGATGTATCTGGACGCATTGGAGTCCGCGCCGGGAACGGTGAGCCAGGTGCGCGCCTCGGCCCAGGAACTGATCCGCCTTGCCAAGCGGTGCGGCATCACGGTGCTGCTGGTCGGCCATGTGACCAAGGAAGGAACCATTGCCGGCCCCCGCGTGCTCGAACACATGGTCGATACGGTGATGTATTTCGAGGGCGAGCGCGGCCACCAGTTCCGCATCCTGCGCGCGGTCAAGAACCGCTTTGGACCGACCGACGAGATCGGCGTCTTCGAGATGACCGATAGCGGGCTGGCCGAAGTCGCCAACCCGTCGGCGCTGTTCCTTGCCGACCGCAGCGGCGATGTATCGGGCGCCGCCGTATTCGCCGGCATCGAGGGAACCCGGCCGGTGCTGGTCGAAATTCAGGCGCTGGTCGCCACGTCGCCGCTGGGCACGCCGCGCCGTAACGTGGTCGGCTGGGACAGCGGCCGGCTGTCGATGGTGCTGGCGGTGCTGGAAACCCGCGCCGGACTGCAATTCGCCGGCAAGGACGTCTATCTCAATGTCGTCGGCGGCTTGCGGATCAGCGAACCGGCGGCCGATCTGGCGGTGGCGGCGGCGCTGACCTCGGCGCTGTACGGATTGGCGCTGCCGGGCGCGATGGCGGTCTTCGGGGAAATCGGCCTGTCCGGCGAAATCCGCCCGGTCAGCCAGATGGCGGCGCGGCTCAAGGAAGCCGGCAAGCTGGGTTTCACCCAGGCGCTGACCCCGCGGTTGCGCGCCAAACCGGGCGCCATTTCGGTGCGCGAGTTGGCGGCGGTCGGCGATCTGTTCGAGCTGTTTCCCAGCGACCGGAGCCCCGATGCCCGCGCCGTGGGGATGTAGGAAGACGCGATGGACCTGCCCTTCGAATTCGCCGATATCGCGGTCATCGCGATCCTGCTGATATCGGGACTGCTGGCCTATTTTCGCGGCTTGGTGCGCGAAGTCCTGTCGCTGGCGACGTGGATCGGCGCGGCGCTCGGCACCTTATACGGTTTTTCCTACGTCCAGCCCTATGTCCGGCAGGTCATTTCGGTCAATATTCTCGCCGACATTCTTGCCGGCGCCAGCCTGTTCCTGGTTTCGCTGGTGGTGCTGACCCTGATCAATCACTTGGTATCGAGCCGGGTGAAAGACAGCGCGCTGGGTGCGATCGACCGCGGGCTGGGCTTCTTGTTTGGCATCGCGCGCGGCGCGCTGCTGGTTTCGGTCGCCTATATCGCGGCATCCTGGTTCTGGGTCGAAGACGAGCTGGACCCCTATATCGCCGATTCACGCACCTTGCCGATCGTCCGCCACGGCGCCGACATGCTGCTGCGGGTCATTCCAGGGAATATGCAGGCCGAGTCCCGGGCGGCGGCCGACGACGCGCTTGAAACCGCAAAACAGGCGGTTCAAGCCAAGCAGTTACTCGATAAACTTGGCGCTGACGGCACACCGAAATCCGCCACGCCACCCACCTATAACCGTAATGAACGCAGCACAATGCAGCGCTTGATCGACAGCAACCAATAAGGACAGACATGTCTATGGTGACGACCAATCCGTACGACGACGATAAACTGCACGAGGAATGCGCGTTGTTCGGCATTTACGGCAACGAAGAGGCATCGGCGCATACCGCACTTGGCCTGCACGCGCTACAGCATCGCGGCCAGGAGGCCGCCGGGATCGTCTGTTTCGGCGAAAATCAGGTTACCGCGCACCGTGAACTCGGCTTGGTCGGCGATATTTTCGGGCGGCAATCGGTCATCGACCGGCTCAAGGGATTTTCCGCCATCGGCCACACCCGTTATTCGACGACCGGCGAGACGGCGATGCGCAATGTGCAGCCGCTTTTCGCCGATCTCGAATTCGGCGGCCTGGCGATCGCCCATAACGGCAACCTCACCAACGCATTGACCGTGCGCGCGGAACTCGTCCGCCGCGGCTGCATCTTCCAATCGACGACCGATACCGAGATCGTCGTACACCTGATGGCGACCCGTAGCGGCAGCATAGTCGACCGCCTGATCGGTTCGCTGCGCCAGATCGAAGGCGCCTATGCCATCCTGGCGCTGACCCGCGATAAATTGATCGGCGTCCGCGACCCGCTTGGCGTGCGGCCCCTTGTGCTGGGCCGCATGGGCGACGCCTTTATCCTGGCGTCGGAAAGCTGCGCTTTCGATATCATCGGCGCCACCTATGTCCGCGATATTGCGCCCGGCGAGCTGGTCGTCATCAACGATGACGGGCTGGAAAGCCACTTCCCCTTCCCGTCCATGGGGCAACGGTTCTGCATCTTCGAATACATCTATTTCGCCCGGCCGGACAGCGTCCTGGAAGGCACTTCGGTCTATGCGGCGCGCAAGAATATCGGCAAGGAACTTTCGCGCGAAGCGCCGGTCGATGCCGACGTCGTCGTCCCGGTGCCGGATTCCGGCGTTCCGGCCGCCATTGGCTTTGCGCAGAGCGCCGACATCCCCTTCGAATACGGCATCATCCGCAATCATTATGTCGGCCGCACATTTATCGAACCGAGCGATGAAATCCGCCATCTCGGCGTCAAACTGAAGCACAGCGCCAACCGCGCCTATCTCACCGGCAAGCGGGTGGTTCTGGTGGATGATTCCATCGTGCGCGGCACCACGATGCGCAAGATCGTGGACATGGTCCGCCAGGCTGGCGCCAAGGAAGTGCATATCCGGATTTCCAGCCCGCCGACCACCCATTCCTGCTTCTACGGCGTCGATACGCCGGATCGCGACGCCCTGCTGGCGGCAAACAACGACGTAGAGGCCATGCGAAAGTTGATCGGCGCCGATACGCTGGCTTTTATCTCGATCGACGGGCTGTACCGCGCCATGGGCGAGCCGGGGCGCAATAACGACAAGCCGCAATTCTGCGACGCCTGTTTTTCCGGCGATTACCCCATCGCCCTGACCGACCGGATGGGCGAACAGGTTCCACGGCAGCTTTCCCTACTGGCGGAAATCAACGGACGATGAGCGGCAAAATCCTGGAAGGACGGACCGCGCTGATCACCGGGGCAAGCCGGGGGATCGGCGCCGCCATCGCCGGGCGTTTTGCCGCCGAAGGCGCGCATCTCATACTCACCGCGCGGACCGTCGGCGGGCTGGAAGAAGTCGATGACGCCATTCGCGGAGCCGGGGGCGCCAAGGCCACGCTGGTTCCCGCCGACTTGCTGGATATGGACCAGATCGACCGCATCGCGGCCGCGGTCTATGAACGTTTCGGCAAGCTGGACGTGCTGGTCGGCAATGCCGGCACGCTTGGCATTCTCTCGCCGGTCGGGCATGTCGATCCCAAGATATGGGACGAAACCATGGCCTTGAACGTAACCGTGAATTACCGCCTTATCCGCGCCTTCGATTCATTGCTGCGGCTCTCGGATGCAGGCCGAGCGATCTTCGTCTCGTCGGGTGCGGCGCGCAGCGCCAAACCCTATTGGGGTCCCTATTCGGCCAGCAAGGCGGCGCTCGAATCCCTGGTCCGGACCTATGCCGGGGAGGTTTCCAAGACCAATATCCGGGTCAATCTGGTCAATCCCGGCGGCGTGCGCACCGCCATGCGCGCCCAGGCATTCCCCGGCGAGGACCCGATGACCCTGGTGACGCCCCAGGATGTCACCGACGTGTTCGTGCAACTGGCCGCGCTCGATTGCACCAGCCACGGCGCCACCCTGAACGCGCAATAACGCAACCCGCATCAGCGAAAGCGCTGCAACGACCATATCCCCTCGCACGACGCCCCTTGCCAGCGGCCCGCCGCGCTGCTGGCACCAAAGGTGCCGGTCATGATGGCGACGGCGCGGTTATCGCGCCGGAACACGCCGTCCTCAATCGCCCCGGTTTCGCCAACCGCGCCGGTCACCACGATCACGAAATTTTCGCCGTGCGCGCCGCCCGACAGGCGGCC
>PTKA01000100.1 GCA_002937525.1 Alphaproteobacteria bacterium MarineAlpha10_Bin3 | reverse complement strand
GCCTGACGGCGCTTGTATTCGGCCCGGTCGAGCATCCGCCAGACCCGCTGCACGGTTTGCTGGTCATGGCCGCGCTGGCAGATCGCCGCCAGCCCCATCTCGTCTTCGATCAGGCAGGAGAGAATATCGTCGAGTTCGTCGTAAGGCGGCAGCGAATCCTGATCGGTCTGGTCGGGCCGCAGTTCCGCCGAGGGCGGCTTGGTGATGATCCGCTCCGGGATGACCCGCCCCGCCGGCCCCAATCCGCGTTCCGGCAGCGAGCGATTGCGCCAGTGCGACAATTTGAAGACATCGCATTTATAGACATCCTTCAGGACCGAAAAGCCGCCGCACATATCGCCATAGAGGGTTGCGTAACCGACCGACATTTCCGATTTGTTGCCGGTGGTCAGGACCATGTGGCCAAGTTTGTTGGATATCGCCATCAGGGTCACGCCGCGGCTGCGCGCCTGTATATTCTCCTCCGTGGTGTCGGGCGGGCGGTCGCCGAACATCGGCGCCAGCATTTCGTTGAAGGCGTCGATGGCCGGTTCGATGCGGACATCGTCCAGCCGCACGCCCAGCAATTGGGCGCATTCGCGGGCATCGTCGAGGCTGTCCTGGCTGGTATAAGGCGACGGCATCATCACGCAGCGCACCCGGTCCGGTCCCAGCGCATCGACCGCGACGGCAGCACTCAGCGCCGAATCGATACCGCCCGACAGACCCAGGATGACGCCAGGAAAGCCGTTCTTGTTCACGTAATCTGCCAGTCCCAGCACCATGGCCTGATACGACGCCCCCAGCCCTTCCGGGTGGGCGGCCCGGTCGGTCACCGCGCAGACCCAGCCGTTATTGCCGTCGCGGCGCCATTGCGTCATCAAGATGTCTTCGGTGAAGGCCGGTTGACGCGCCGCCAGCCGGCAATTCGCGTTCAGCGCAAAAGAGCCGCCATCGAAAACCAACTCGTCCTGGCCACCGACCTGATTGACATAGAGTAACGGCAGACCGGTTTCAGTGACCCGTTGCACCGCGTGTTGCAGGCGGACGTCGACCTTGTCGGATTCGAACGGCGATCCGTTGACGACGATCAGGATTTCCGCGCCGTTCTCGACCAGACATTCCGCCACTTCGGGCGACCAGATATCCTCGCAGACCGGTACGCCGATGCGCACGTCGCGAAAATTCACCGGCCCCGGCATCGGGCCGTCGTCGAAGATGCGTTTCTCGTCGAAAACGCTGTAATTGGGCAGGTTTCGCTTGAAGCGGACCGCCGCGACGGCACCGCCATCCAGCAGCAATACAGCATTGTACAATCCGCCTTCATGGCGCCACGGCGCGCCGACCAGCATGGCGGCGCCACCATCGCCCGTCGCTGCGGCCAGCTGGTTGGCGGCCGCTTCGATCCGGTCCTGGAAAAAGGGTTTGAGCACGAGATCTTCGGGCGGATAACCGGACAGGACCAATTCGGAGTAAACCACGAGATCCGCCCCCACCGACCGGTCCCGGGCGGCAAGAATACGCGCCACGTTCCCGCCGATATCGCCGACCGTCGGGTTGATCTGGGCCATCGCAATGGTCAACTTATCGGTCATACAGGCGCGAACCCTTCTTGCAAGACTAGTCAATCCGACTCCAGCGGACTATCCTTATGGCGCTGAAAAATCAAGTCTCCACACGAGTTCAGGATTAAACGGCCATGCAGGACCGCATTAATTTATCACTGCCTCCCGGTCCATCGCACATTCATGACGCGGTGCAACGGGCGATCGGACTCTACGCCACGCGGTTGCTCGATCTGGCGAAACAAAACGCTGGCGGCTTACGCGAAGCCGATATCCGCGAGGCCATCATCGATGCCGCCGACCCCGCGCTGACCCTGTTATGCACCGAAACCTGGTCCACCTGCCTGGCCACGGCGCAATCGATGTACTGGTCGGCGATGCGCAAGTCGCATTTCGGCCGCATCATGGTCGAATGCTTCGCGCAACTCCTGCCGCGTTCGGACGAATTTTTGAACCGCGAGCGCCATTTGTCCCGGCGTATCATCCCGGGCTTTCTCACCGCCCTGCATCAGATACTCGGCGACGACGCCTATTCCCAGAACACCGAACGCACCAATATGCTCGTCGATACGCTACGCGCCGTGCATGGCGACGCCTTCAGTTGGGATGAGGTCTATGCCGACCCAATCTGTCAAACCGTCGTCGAAGACGTACTGATCGGTATCGCGCATCACTTCGCCGATATTGCCCAGCGGCGCGACTGGATGATCGACATTATCGGCGCGCAGATGCCGGCGACCCGCGACGAGGCGGAATTGGCCTGGACATTCGGCGACGGCGAATTTCACGCCGTTATGAACGCGCTTTACGGCGACCTGCGCATTCGCCTTGATTCACCCGACGACCGGGCCGGCCTGGAAGAACGCCATGGCGCAAAAGATATCACCCACCTCGCCACGCTGTTCGACGCGCTGAAGAAAGACCACGAAGCACTTCGCCACGCCAACCTTATCTGAACCGCGCGACGCCGCAGCATCTCTATCCGCCTAGATTTGTTTGCCGCTCCCGGAGCAGGAATTCCCGGCCGACCTTGACCTGGGGCTTGCCGTCATACGCGACGATGTCGGCGGTGGCGTAGGTTTCGCTCCAGCGGTCGGGCAGATAACTGCCCGTGCCGACAACGTCGATAGGCGCCGATGCGATCGCCATCGCCTTGCATTTGGCCGGGCCGAAACCGCTGGAGGCGACGATACGGGCTTGGCTGAATCCGGCGGCGTCCAGCGCCTCGCGGAACCGCCATATGGCCGCCGCCGAAACGCCGGGGCCGATCAAATCGCGCAGTTCCGCTTCGGTACGGTAGCCGCGAATAGCGTCCGGCACGTTGCGGTCCAGAACCGCATAGGCGGCGGCGGTATCCAGCCCCTCGATATAGCGGCTGCCAGGCGTATCCAGGCGAAAGGCCATCCGCCCCGCTTCGACCATATCGGGGAACCGCTTGCAGACGGCGAGAGAATCGGAAATTTCGCGGCCGAAATAATCCGCCAAGACGGTCAGGTCCTCGCCGGGAAAGGTTTCCACGAGCATCTCGGCCGCGCGCAAGGTCGATCCGGCATAGCCGATCAGCGCATGCGGCATGGTGCCGAGCCCCTTTTTCTGGCCGAAATAATGCGCGGTCGCATCGGTCGCATTGCCGATAAACCCGACTGCGCCGACCTTGCGCCGCGCCCGCGCCGATCCGACCGAGGCGGCATAGGCCATCATCTCGGCCATTTCCATGCCGGCGCAATGCCGTGCATCCATCGCCAGGAATGCGGTCTTCGGCAAGTCCATGCACATGACGCAAGCGTTGTAGGCGGCAACCGAAGCCGGACCGATCTTCTGCAACAATGCGGTTTCCAGATCGACGAGTTGCTGGAACGAGCCGCTTACATACATCAGCGGTTCCCCGGCGCCGACCCAGCGCCCTTCCTCGTGGCACAGCTCGACCGTGAATTCGGCATTGCGCAGACGGCCCATCGCCGCCAGCCAGTCGGTCGCCAGCCGGGGTGCGGCGACGACCGGACGGCGCATAAATATGGCATAGGTCACCGGCACGTCGCCGAACCGCGCAACGGTTCGTTTGGTGCGGTTGAAATAGGCGTCGGCCCAGGCGCTGATATCGGGTTCGGCCGGACCGTTCATGTCGTTTTTCATCACTATGACGCGGCGGCAATCGACTTTCTGTTGCCGACCCGCTGCGCTTTGAGGAAATCGGCGATCAGGAAGGAAAGTTCGAGCGACTGACTGGCGTTCAGGCGCGGGTCGCAATGGGTGTGATAGCGCTCCGACAAGGCAGTGTCGCTGATTGCCTGGGCGCCGCCCATGCACTCGGTCACGTCCTGCCCGGTCATTTCGATATGCACGCCGCCGGCGTAGCTGCCTTCGGCCTCGTGGACCTCGAAGAAGCGGCGGACCTCGATCAGAATACGGTCGAAGGGCCGGGTCTTGTAGCCGCTCTCGGCCTTGATCGTATTGCCGTGCATCGGATCGCAGGACCACACGACGATCCGGCCTTCGCGTTCGATGGCGCGAATCAGGGGCGGCAGATGCTCCAGCACCTTGTCATGGCCCATGCGCACAACCAGGGTCATCCGGCCGGGTTCGTTATCCGGGTTCAGGATGTCGATGACGCGCAACAATTCATCGGGGTTGGATGTCGGGCCGCATTTTATGCCGATCGGATTCTTGACGCCGCGCAGGAATTCGACATGCGCGCCATCGGGCTGGCGGGTACGGTCGCCGATCCACAGCATATGGGCCGAACAATCGTACCACTGGTCGGTCAGGCTGTCCTGGCGCGTCAGGGCTTCCTCGTACCACAGCAACAGGGCTTCATGGCTGGTGTAGAATTCGGTCTCGCGAATCTGCGACACCGAATTTCCGGTCAACCCGCAAGCCTCCATGAAGGACAGGGTTTCACCGATCCGGTCCGACAATTCCTTGTATTGCTCGCCGAGCGGGCTGTCGGCGACGAAATCGAGATTCCAGCGATGCAGTTGATGCAAATCGGCGAACCCGCCTTGGGCGAAGGCGCGCAGCAGGTTCAGCGTGGCCGCGGACTGATTATAAGCGCGCACCAGGCGGTCTGGGTCCGGGGCCCGCCGGGCCGCATCGAATTCGATGCCGTTGACGATATCGCCGCGATAGCTTGGCAATTCGACGCCGTCGACCGTCTCGTTCGGCGATGAGCGCGGCTTGGCGAACTGCCCCGCCATGCGCCCGACCTTGACGATCGGACAGGACCCGGCAAAGGTGAGGACGACCGCCATCTGCAACAACACCTTGAAGGTATCGCGGATATTGTTGGCGGTGAACTCAGCGAAACTCTCGGCGCAATCGCCGCCTTGCAGCAGAAACGCGCGGCCATCGGCGACCTTCGCCAACCGGTCCTTCAGATTGCGCGCCTCGCCGGCAAAGACCAGCGGCGGAAAAGCGCGCAGCGCGGCCTCGGCGTCATGCAGTTTCGCTTCGTCGGGATAGTGGGGAACCTGCCGAATTGGCTTGCTTCGCCAGCTATCGACGCTCCAATCTGCGCCCATGATCCATATCCCCGTGTGATCGAATTTTAGCGGAAGCCTGCTATACGCCTGCCCGATGCGGTTTTCCACTGCTATTTACGCCAATTACGATATCCTCATTCTGGTTATGACGTAAAATGACGGCGGGAATAGGAACTATTTGATGAAGATGCGATGACCGATCTGGACATCGAACTGGAACAATTTCAATCGCTGCTCGACGAAAGCAAGCGGGCGGTTATCTTCACCGGCGCTGGCATCAGCACCGAATCCGGCATCCCCGATTTTCGTAGTCCAGGCGGTATCTGGACCAGGAACCAGCCGATCCAGTTCCAGGATTTCATGGCGTCGGAGACCATGCGGCGGGAAACCTGGCGGCGCAAACTGAACATCGACCCGAGCATCCGGGCGGCCGAGCCCAACCGCGGACACCGGGCGGTGGAAAAGCTGGTCCGAATTGGCAAGGTTTCGGCCGTCATCACCCAGAATATCGACGGGCTGCACCAAAGATCGGGCGTCGCCGACGACAGGATCATCGAACTGCACGGCAATTCAACCTACGCGACCTGCCTGGACTGCGGCCAGCGCCACGAGTTGGACGAGATCATGCCCCAGTTCGAAGCCGACGAAACATTGCCGGTGTGCCGGGTTTGCGACGGCCCCTATGTCAAACCGGCGACAATATCGTTTGGACAGTCGATGCCCGAAGCGCCGATGCGCGATGCGACCCAGCAAACCGAAGCCTGCGATCTGTTCATTTCGATCGGCTCGTCGCTGGTCGTGTATCCGGCCGCGGGGTTCCCGGTCATGGCCAAGCGCAATGGCGCGCGGCTGGTCATCGTCAACCGCGAGCCAACCGAACTCGACGCGATCGCGGATCTGGTGCTGAACCGGGAAATCGGCCCGACTTTGGGCGACATAGCGGGGGTCAATTGAACGACGCCGTCGCACGCCTTATCGGCCACGTCGCACAGACCCGCTATGAAGACTTGCCGGAAGCCGCGTTGCACGCGGCGCGGACCTTCCTGCTGGACAGTCTTGGCGTCGCCGCCGTCG
>PTKA01000010.1 GCA_002937525.1 Alphaproteobacteria bacterium MarineAlpha10_Bin3 | reverse complement strand
GGCGGTTCCATCGCCTGGATAGACGGAGGCGACTTTTTGCGTGTTGGGCCGCGTAGTGCCGGTGCGGCGCCGGGGCCGATCTGCTACGGGCTTGGCGGCGACGAGCCGACCGTGACCGACGCCAATGTCGCGATGCAGATCCTCAATCCAACCGAATTGCTGGGCGGCCGGATGCCGATCGACCGCGATTCGGCGGTCGGCGCGATAGAGGCGCTGGGCGGGCGGCTCGGATTGTCGATGCTGGAGACCGCGGCGGGCATAATCCGCGTGGTCACGGCCAACATGGCGCGGGCCATTCGCCTGGTCTCGGTCCAGCGCGGGCACGATCCGCGCGCTTACTGCCTGATGCCGTTCGGCGGCGGCGGTCCGGTCCATGCCGGGCGGCTGGCGCGCGAACTGGGCATGCGGCGCATCCTGGTGCCGCGCAATCCGGGCATCCTTTGTGCGCTGGGCCTGTTGCTGACCGACCTTCGCCGTGATTTTTCGGTGACAAGGCGGATGCCGCTGGAGGCCTCGAATATCGATGCGCTGAAGGACGCGTTTGCGGGCTTGCGCGCCGCGGCCGAAGACTGGTTCGAAGCCGAAGGCGTGCCAGCCGAACGGCGCCGGCTCGTGGCCTCGGCCGATATGCGCTATGCCGGCCAGAATTACGAATTGAACGCGCCGATGCCGGATCTGACGGACAAGTCGGCGCTGCTGGATGCGCTTGTTGAAAATTTCGACCGTGCTTACCGCCGCCTGTACGATTACACCGCGCCGGACGAAACCATCGAAATCGTTACCTGCCGCATCGAAGCCCTTGGCGTGACCGAAAAACCGCAATTTACGCCAAGCGAGGATTTTGGGACGGACCCGTCGGCGGCCGCCCTGACGTCGCGCAAAATTTATATGATGGAGACAGGTGGGTTTGTCGAAACGCGGATCTATGACCGGGACCGCCTGCGCACCGGGTACCGGATCGACGGGCCGGCAGTGATCGAGCAAATGGATTCAACGACGTTTATCCTGCCCGGCCAATCGGCCACGGTCGATCCGTATCTCAACCTTGTCATCGAAGAAGGAACGGGATGATGACCATCGATCCCATTACCGTGGAGGTGATCGGCGCCGCCATCGCCTCGATTGCCGACGAGATGGGCGAAACACTGGTTCGCGCGGCCTATTCGACCAACATCAAGGAACGGCGCGACTGCTCGACCGTCATCTTCGATGCGCGCGGCCGCACGCTCTATCAGGCCGAACATATCCCGATCCACCTGGGGTCGCTGATGGGCGTGGTCGAAGCCATCGTGGAACGGCACGATGTCCGCGATATCGCCGAAGGCGATATGTTTATCGGCAATGACGCCTATACCGGCGGCGGCACGCATTTGCCCGATTTCGTGCTGGCCGCGCCGATCTTCCACGAAGGGGCGCTGGTCGGCTGGGCGACCAACCTTGCCCATCACGCCGACTTTGTCGACCGGGGCCACGCGCATATCTTCCAGGAAGGGCTGCGCATTCCCCCGATCCGGTTGCAGCGTGGCGGCGAAACCCAGCAGGACGTGCTTGATCTGATCCTGCTGAATTGCCAGGTGCCGCGCGAACGGCGCGCCGATATCCGCGCCCAGATCGCCGCCAACCGGTTTGGCGTACAGCGCTTTCAGGCGTTGTGCGCGCGCTACGGCATGGAACTACTGAACCAGGTGTTCGACGAATTGCTCGATTACGCGGAACGGCGCATGCGCGCCGGTATCGCCACTATTCCGGACGGCGTATATCGCTTCGAGGACCAATTCGAATGCAGCGAGATCGGCGAGACCCTGACCTTCCATGTCAGTATCGAGGTCGAGGGCGACGAAATCCATCTCGACTTTACCGGCAATCCGCCCCAGGTCCGCGCCGGGCTCAATATGGTTGAAACGGCGCTGCTGGCGACGGTCTATTACGCGGTAAAGACCGTCACCGACCCGGACGCGCCGCCCAATGCCGGCCTGTTCCGGCCGATCACGGTCATTGCAACACCGGGATCGATCCTCAGTTCGGTGTCGCCGGCCGCCGTCAATGGCCGCACCAACACCTGTCAGCGGGTTGTCGATCTGGTGCATGGCGCGCTGGCGCAGGCGGTGCCGGAGCGCATCATCGCGGCCTGCAACGGGGCGGTAATCTCGGCGACCTTCACCGGCGTAAATCCGCGCAACGGTGAATTCTACGTCTATCTGGAAACGCTTGGCGGCGGATTCGGCGCACGCGCGACCAAGGACGGGCTGGACGGCGTCCAGGTCCATATCACCAATACCAGCAACCTGCCGGTCGAAGGGCTGGAGCCGGAATACCCGCTGCGGATCGAACGCTACGAGCTGGTCCGCGATTCCGGCGGTTGCGGCACGTGGCGCGGCGGCATGGGAATGCGCCGCCAGGTTCGTGTCCTCGACCATGAATGCCGGGTCACGGTGCGTGGCACGCGGATCGAAACAGCACCCTGGGGTCTGTTCGGCGGACATGACGGCGGCCGCCACCGGGTCGAATACGAGGCCGGCGTCGCCGCCCTGGAAAGAAGCACCGGCGTATTGGCGCCGGGCCAATCGATTGCCATCGTCACGCCGGGCGCCGGCGGCTACGGCCCGCCGGATGAGCGCGAACCCGATCTTGTGCGCCGCGATTTACGCGAGGACCGCATATCCAGCGATACCGCGCGCGAGGTCTACGGACTGGATGTGCCGGCCGAAAAATGATCCGCAGGTTTGACGACGCAGCTATTGTGTCGCCCGCCGAACAAGATCATGGCAGTTCGGCGACGGCCAGACGCATCCGTTCGATATGTTCATGCACGCCAAGCCCGCCGCCCAGCGTGCGCAGGCACAGATGGCTGAGGCCGATTTCGCGCCATCGCACCACGCGGGCTTGCCATTCATGTTCACGCGGGCCAACCACCGCGACGCCGGCTTCGGTCCCCAGGCTGTCGCGGCCAGCGGCTTGCGCATGGCGGTTGATATCGTCGCGCAATGCGGGGAAGTCTTCCGGCGTGCCCAGATTAAACCAGCCATCGGCCAACCGTCCGATGCGGCGGCGGATATGCGCTTGCGGCACACCGCTGGCCCCGATCCAGATCGGGATCGGCCGCTGAACCGGCAACGGGTCGATGCCGCCGCCCGAAATCCGGTCCCACTTGCCCTCGAATTCGACACTCTCCTGGGTCCACAGCAGGCGAAGCAACGCGATCTGTTCGGCGCAGCGCGCGCCGCGATTGTGAAAATCGGCCCCAAGCGCAGCATATTCGGCCTGGTTTTTGCCGACGCCGACGCCGAGCCGGAGCCGGCCGCCCGACAGGACATCCAAGGTCGCGGCCTGCTTGGCGACCAGCACCGTCTGGCGCGCCGGCAACATGATCACCGAAGGCACCAGTTCGATCGTTGCGGTCACGCCGGCGATCAACGCCATCATCGTCATCGGTTCGTGCAGCGGGCCGCCGCCGGGCCGGAATACCTGTTCAGGCACGCGCAAATGGGTCAATCCCAGGTCTTCGGCCGCCTGGGCGAAATCCTTGATGGCGGCGATGTCATTGGCCAGTTCCCGCACCGGCAGCGAAATGCCAATCTGCATGAACGAAACGCTCCTGAAAGTAAGGGCAATCCGGGCCATTCGCGACAAACGGCCCGGATTGCTATTATACACGCGGCGGCCAGCAGGGAAGACGACCATGTTCGAAGGCTTCGAGACCCGGGATATCGAAACCAGCGGCGCGCGCATTCATCTGCGTCACGGCGGCAAGGGGCCGCCGCTGCTGTTGCTGCATGGCAACCCGTTGACCCATGTCGCCTGGCACAAGATCGCCAACCGGCTGGCCCGCCACTTTCATGTCGTGGCGAGCGACCTTGGCGGTTACGGCGACAGCTCCGCCCCCGAAACGGATGCCGAGCACACCCCCTATACCTTCCGCGCCATGGCCCAGGACCAGGTCGAAATCATGGCCGCGCTGGGCTATACGCAATTCATGGTCGCGGGGCATGACCGGGGCGCGCGCACCGCGCATCGCATGGCGATCGATCATCGCGACCGGGTGCTGAAGGCCGCCTTTGTCGATATTCTGCCGAACTGGCACATCTGGAATAATGTGTCGAAACAATGGGCGTTGAATTCCTGGCACTGGTCGTTCATGGCCCAGCCAGCACCGTTTCCCGAACAGATGATGGGTGCGGTCGATCCGCGCTGGTATATGGAAAAGAAGCTCTCCAAGCCGGGGATCGGACTTGCCCATTGCGAAGGGGCGGCGTTCGACGAATATGTGCGCTGCTTCACGCCAAAGACCATCCACGGATCGTGCGAGGACTACCGCGCCTGTCCCACTTCGGATCTGGCAATGGACATTGAGGACAAGGAGAAAGGCGTGACCTGTGACATGCCGGTACTCGTCGTGTGGGGCACCAAGAGCCATACTGGCCGGCTGTACGGCGACGTGCTGTCGATCTGGCGGGAATGGTGCCCCAATGCGACGGGCGGCCCGATCGATTGCGGCCACTATGTCCAGGAAGAGGCGCCGGACGACACCTTTGACTGGTTCATGAAATTCTTTGCGAATTCGTGACCCTGCGATGGTCGTGAATACCGACCGGGAAGGGGATGATTCCCACCGATATTCGAACTCAGAGCCAGTTTTTTTTCAACGAGAACCGCGGCTCGGGCTCTAAAGCGAGTATCGGCAGAATTTTGGCGACATCGCGCGCCACACGGAACAATTCGCGATGTTCCGGGCGTACATAATTTTCTTTGAACTGGTTCGCCATGAGTGCCAGTAGCAGCGCCCAGTAGCCGTCTATATCGGCGATGACGATGGGCTTGTCGTGCAGCCCAAGTTGCTTCCAGGTGAGAATTTCAAACGTCTCGTCCAGGGTGCCGAAGCCGCCCGGCAGGACAACGAAGGCGTCGGCGATCACCGCCATCTGGTATTTCCGGTCATGCATGTTGTCGCTGACGATGAGTTCCGTGCACCTGGTATGGCCGATTTCGTGACGGTTGAGGAATTTTGGAATGATGCCGGTCACCATGCCGCCAGCGGCAAGCACCGCATCGGCAATCAGCCCCATAAGACCGACCTGTCCGCCGCCATAGACGAGACGAAGGCCGGCTTGCGCCAATGCGGATCCCAGTTCGCGCGCAGCATCGCGGTGGCTTTCCCTGACATTGCTCGAAGAGCCGCAATAGACACAAACCGATTTAACCGTCGCCATGCGGGTCTTCCGATCCTGTCAAATTCCGCTTCGCGACAGGAATTTACCGCACCGCGAACCTATTACATACGTTGAATAGGCTCTTAGGCGATCGCGTTCCATCACGCAAGAATGAACGCAGGGCGAAACAAAATGCTTGCTTGCGATCGGCCTCGGACGCATCTTTTTTTTGGGTATGTAGTTGCCAATCGGGCGCCAACGGAAGACGAAAAATATGCGGATATCAATCACTAACGTATGCACGGCGCTAGCCCTGTGCGCCATTGCGCTTGGCTCGACGAATGGCGGCGCCGTCCTGGCGGCGAGCGGCAAGGAAGCGATCGACGAGCGGGTCGCCTTTATGCGTAACGATATTCTGAAGCCGTATTTGGCTATCAAGAAATTCGCCAAAGAGGATTTGGGCACGGCGGCCGAGGTCGAAAAATACGCCAACTTGATCGGCGCCAAGGTGAAGTAACTGGGCATGCCGGGCCGTATAATCCGTGTGTTCCGGTTCTGTCTTTGGGTCGTCCTCGGCGCGGCCGTGCCGGCGGCGGCGATCTCGGTGCCTGGCGGCGCGGCGCAGAACGCGGTCGCACGCGGTGCCTATCTGTTTGCCGCCGCCGGCTGCGCTGGCTGCCATACGCGCGTTAAACCAAAAGGCCGGCCGCTGGCCGGCGGGCGGCGGTTGGATACGCCGTTCGGCGCGTTCTATCCGCCCAACATCACGCCGGATCCCGGGCACGGTATCGGCCGCTGGGAGCTGGCCGATTTTATTCGCGCCATGCGCCAGGGACGTGGGCCCGATGGAACGCTTTATTTTCCGGCCTTTCTCTACCCATCCTATAGCGGTATTTCGGATGCCGATCTTGGCGATCTCTGGGCCTTTCTGAGAACCGTGCCGGCCGTGGCGGTCACCGGGCCAGGGCATGATCTCGATTTCCCCTTCAATCTGCGTGTCCTGGTGTGGCCATGGCGGTGGCTGTATTTCGAACCCGGCGTCTGGCGGCCAGATCCAAACCGCTCCGCGCGGTGGAATCGGGGCGCCTATCTTGTCCGCGCGGTTGGCCATTGCGGGGAATGCCATACACCGCGCAGTCTGCTTGGCGGCGTCGACCCGGACCGGGAACTCGGCGGCAACCCCAAGGGACCGGAGGGAAAGCGGGTTGCGAACATCACGCCGCACCGCAAGAAAGGGATTGGCGACTGGAGCGAGTCCGATATCGCGTCCTATTTGCTTGACGGCGGTTTGCCGGACGGCGATTTAGCCAGCGGGGCCATGGTCGAAGTCATCGAAGATTCCACCAGCCGGCTTACCGAATCCGATCGGCGGGCGATCGCGCGTTACCTGAAATCCGTGCCGCCGCAAGATGGAAATTAATACTTGATTACATTGTGGTAGGCTGATTTATGCGCTGGCCGCACGGCTGGGAATCAGTGTAATCTGCCGGCGCAATCTGGATGAATGCGCCACGCGGCGCGCAACGACATGAGATAAATTGAAACAATTCCTGTTCATAGGCTTGTTCGGGGCTGCCGTGGCGGCGGCTGCCCTGGGGTTGAATTACTTTTCCGGTGACGAGCCAACACCCCAAAAAGAGGTGGCGGATGCGCGGCCCGTGGTGCCGGCGGCGCCCAATCGCGTTGCGCGCGGTTCTGGTATTCCCGTTCCGGCCCCCCCGCCAGTTGCGGCCTACAGGCCCGGTACGCCGGCGCCGAAAGCAGGATTGGAATCCGATACCCGATTGACCGAACCGGCCCAATCGTTGGCGCGCGGTGTGGGTGACGCGCGACCCGGCGTCGCGGCGATACAGGAAAAGACGCTAACACGCGCGCTTCAGTCGCCGGCAGCGCCGGCGGTTGAACCCGGCGCACCCAAAACCGAAGCGCCAGCCGTCAAAATGTTAGCGCCGACCTTCGATGTCGTTCGGATTAACCCGGCCGGTGATGCCGTCATCGCCGGCCGTGCCGCGCCGAGCGCAACGGTTGAAATTTATGACGGCGGCAGTTTGATCGGTACTGTCGTGGCGGATGGCCGGGGCGACTGGGTTTTCCTGCCCACCACGCCGCTGGCGTCCGGCAAACGCGAATTAAGTCTTTCGGTTCGCGATGCGCAAGGCGTCGAAACGCATTCCCGGTCGTTCGTCGTGTTGATGGTGCCGGACCGCGCTCCGAAAACATCGCTGGCGGTACTGGTGTCGCGGGACGGCTCGACGCCGAGCCGCGTGTTGCAAAGACCGGTCGAACGCCGTGGCGTGGGTGGCAGCAAGCTGTCGATCGGCATTGTCGATTACGACGAAAAAGGGAACGTCAAAATCGGCGGCCGGGGGGAAGCGGGCGCAGGGGTTCAGGTTTATTTCGATAATCGTTTGGTTGGCCGCTCTCGCGTTGGACCGAAGGGCAACTGGATGGTCGATCCCCGAAATGAGGTGAAATCCGGAATTCACATCTTGCGGGTCGATGCGACCAGAAAAGGCAAGGTTGTCGCGCGGGTTGAAATACCGTTTTCTCGCGCCGACCCTGCGACGGTTAAAGCGGATGAAGCGCTTGTCGTCGTGCAGCCCGGAAACAGCCTCTGGCGCATCGCCCGCCGAACGCTCGGCAAGGGCATGCAATATGTCGAAATTTACCATGCCAATCAGTCAAAGATCGTCAATCCGGACCTGATCTATCCAGGCCAGGTGTTTTCATTGCCGAAAACGTATTGATTCCGAAACTGGTTGCAACATGCTGATCATGTCGAGATAGGGGCGCGCTTGCACGAGTAAGGTCGTGGTGGCGGCGATGGCAGCCTTGGCCGTGACCGGGTTGGGTAGTGTGGCCCGGGCGGTCAGTTTCAAATTTTGACCATCGACAAGGTCGATTCGGATCGGAAAGCCGCTTTGAACCGCGCGCAGGATCGCAAACATATTGGTTCGCCGTTGCAGTCCTTCGGCGGAATACGGCATGACGCCAAGATCGCTGGTCACGGTAAGATCGCAAACCTGCTCCTTACCTTGTTCCAGGATGGCGTCGAACCGGTAGGATCGCCAGTCAACATGCAGATGGAACAGCGCCTTTGTCATGCTAACCGCTCCCCGTTGATGCGTGCGCCGTCACCATGGGACCGGATTGATTCGCATTTGATGTTAAGTCGAACTGCATGTTTCACACGGAGCCTTTGGTTTCTGGCGTAAATGCAGTATATCGGCGCGAACACTAATTAACAGTTACTTGCCTTCGTGGGAAACCGGTTGGAGTGCGATAAGGCGACCATGCTTGCAGCTTTGACATCCGTATTCGTGCCCATTCACCGGGCCGGCTGGCCGTTTATCGCCCTGTTCGTTGCGATTGCCGTGATCCTTGGCTGGGTTTGGCCTCCCTTGCTGGTTCCAGGCGGTTTGTTGGCCGCGTGGTGCGTCTATTTCTTTCGCGATCCAGCCCGGGTGACGCCGGTCCGCGAAGGGTTGATCGTCAGTCCCGCGGATGGCGTGGTGCAGATGATCGAACAGGTAGCGCCACCGGCGGAACTGGACATGGGTCCCGAGGCTTTAACCCGGGTCAGCATCTTCATGAACGTGTTCAGCGTGCATGTGAACCGGATTCCCGCCGATGGCGCGATCACCGGCCTCTCCTATCGCCCCGGGAAATTCTTCAACGCGTCGCTGGACAAGGCGAGCGTCGATAACGAACGCCAGTCCGTGCGGATGACGACGACCGGCGGGCAGGACATTGCATTCGTTCAAATCGCCGGGTTGATCGCACGGCGTATTCTCTGTCACATTTCGGTCGATCAACGGGTACGGGCGGGTGAACGTTTCGGCATGATCCGCTTTGGCAGCCGGGTAGACGTGTATCTGCCCAAAAATGTGGCGCCGCTGGTCCGTGTCGGACAAATTAGCGTTGCCGGCGAAACGGTCCTGGCGGACTGTTCTTCGGGCGAGTCGAACCGGAAGGGGGAGCAACGCTGATGTTGCGTTCGCGTCGCCGCCGCCGAACCCGTCGTTTGCCCCGCCTGAAGGGGCTGTCGATCGGCAAACTGATTCCCAATTTCATAACGGTGTCGGCCGCGTGTTCGGGTTTGACCGGCATTCGATTCGCAATAGAGGGACGCTGGGATTATGCAGTCGCGGCGATCATGCTGGCCGCGATCCTGGACGTGCTCGATGGCCGCATGGCGCGCATGTTGAAGGCGTCGAGCGAGTTCGGCGCGCAGCTCGATTCCCTGGCCGATATCGTCAGTTTCGGTGTCGCGACGGCGATGGTGCTGTATTTCTGGACCTTGCAGGAGGCAGGCGGGGTTGGCTGGGCCGTGACGTTGTTCTTTATCATCTGCTGCGCCTTGCGGCTGGCCCGTTTCAACGCCATGGACGGCAAACTGCCCCCCTACGCCTTTAACTATTTCACGGGCATTCCCGCACCGGCAGCCGCCCTGATGGCGCTGTTGCCGGTTGTGATCGTGCTTGGTTTCCAAATCGACGGCTTTTCCCATCCAGTGGTTGTCGGAACATGGACCGTGGTCATGGCCGCGATGATGGTGAGCCGGGTTCCGACCTATTCGTTCAAGAAAATTCGCATACCGCAAATCTATGTGCTGCCTTTGGTGGTCGGCGTCGGATTCCTGCTGGCTGGCCTGGCCAGTTTTCCGTGGAAAATTTTGGCTGCCGTCTCGGTTCTGTACCTGTTAACCTTGCCTCTATCGATCCGCTCCTATGCTCGGCTCCGGGCTGAAGCCGAGCGTTTGCACGCCGAGGCCACCGACGCGGCGGCCGAAAATTCAAATGCGCCCGATGATAAGGACGATCCGCCCCCACCGCATCTGCACTCGGTATAGCGCGTTTCGTTTCTGCGGTGGAGGCGTGTGGCCGACCCGTTTTAACGAAATATTTAGCGTGACATCAGACTGTTTTAATACTTTACGCTGAAATAAGTCGTATTTTTATAATTCATAGATTGTATTTCTGGAATCATGCGGATTGAATCAAGTAACCGAAATGATCCTTTCCACAAAACCTTCCTTCGCCGCCCAACCGGCGTACAGAGTGTTCGTCGCCGGCGGGGGCACGCAATGCAGCGCAACACTGCACGCTATGTTGTCCGGTCGCGGCTTCGTCGTCGGAGGGTGCGGCGATTCGGCGGCGGCGTTGCGCACGGATTTGCCAAACAGTCCCGCGGCAAGGTTGAAATTCGCAGCGCCGTTGGTAGCGGAACGACCATCACGCTTTACCTGCCGGCACTGTGCAAGCAAGGCGACTAAACTGAAATCTGGTGACAAGAAAGTGCAAAACTCGAAACCGTCCTATATAGTACCACCGGGGAGGGGAAATCAGGTACCCAAACTCCACGGTTCTGGATTTGGGGGTGGGAGAGTATGGCGGCAAATCGGCTACTTATTGTCGATGATCAGCCGGCGTTGGGCGAAATCGTGCGTCGAACGGCAGAAGGTCTCGATTACGAGGTCATGGTGACCACCCATGCCGATCAATTCATGGCCGAATACGAAAATTTCGACCCGACCACCATCGTCCTAGACATCGTGATGCCGGATATCGACGGGATCGAGCTTGTCGCCTGGCTGGTTGAACGCAAATGCGGTGCCCGCATCCTTGTCGCCTCTGGATACAATAATCGTTATGCGAAAATGGCGGAAACACTTGGCGCCGCGAAGGGGCTGGAAATCATGTTCCTCGAAAAACCATTTCGAATTAACGAACTTCGAGACGCGCTTGTATCGGCGGAGTGATTACCCGCCTTATACCAAGGAGCGCTAATAAGGACCCATAGAGATTGCATAGGCGGTCC
>PTKA01000001.1 GCA_002937525.1 Alphaproteobacteria bacterium MarineAlpha10_Bin3 | reverse complement strand
CGTCGCCCGGGTCGCCAGAAGAATTTTCGCCGGCCCGCCAACAGTGGCGGCGATTGGGCCGCTGGACAATCTGGCGAGTTACGGCGAGATTGGACGATGCTTGGCTTACTGACGGGTGGCGCGCCCAACGTTCGTTTGACCGGCCCGACGCTGGTGTTGCGGCCGCCGCATCGGCGCGACGAGGGACAATGGATCGAAATCCGTGAAAAAAGCCGGGAGTTTCTGGAATTCTGGGAACCGAAATGGCCCAACGATGCGACCAGGCCGGCGGCCTTCCGGCGCCGGCTGCAACGCTTCAACGCCGAATGGCGCGAGGGAACAACACACGCTTTTTTGATCTTCGGCCGGGAAAACGGCACGTTGTATGGCGGCATCACGCTGTCCAATGTACGGCGCGGCGTAGCCCAATGCGGCAGTGTCGGCTATTGGGTCGGTGAAGCCCATGCGCGCAACGGGGTCATGTCCGAGGCGCTTCAGCTCTTGCTCAATTACGCGTTCGATACGCTGGGCCTGCATCGCGTCGAAGCCGCTTGCCTGCCTTCCAATGCGCCGAGCCGGGGGTTGCTGGCGAAAAGCGGCTTCATTCAGGAGGGGCTCGCCAGGCGGTATCTGCGGATCAACGGCGTATGGCAGGATCATGTGCTCTTCGCCATTCTGCGCGCCGATCCCCGCCCCGGTTCGCCGATGTACGATTAGCTTTATTCGTAACCGACCGCTGCCGATTGAAACGCCGCGCGGAGCGCGCCTTCTACCGCCGCCACATCGGCGCACACCGCATAGCGGACATAGTCCGAAAAATGTACGCCGACAACGCCGGTCCTGTCGATCATCGCGAAGTTGAATTCCGCGGCGCTGCCCATCGCTTGTCCGAAGGCCCGTACAGGCGTTTCCCATAAGGTGAAAAATCCGGCCTGGGGGCGGATCGCCAGCCGCATCCCGCTATCGGACATGATGGCGGTGAGCAATACCAGGCGGTCCCGATAGGTCTCGCGGCATTCGTCGATGCCGGCCTGGTCGGTTTCAAGTGCTGCAATGACGCCGGCCGCCATCGGCGCCACCAGCCCGGCATCGGTCTTTCCCTTGACCTCCTTCACATCGGCGATGAAGTCCGGCGACCCGACCAGGGCACCGACATGCCAACCGGTGCCATTGCCGATCAGTTTGGCGGCGGTGAAGGCTTCGGCCCAGGACAGTTGCGGAAAATCGACCGCGACTTCGCACAATGTCGCGCTGTCGCGCGTGTGGCTCAGCGCGTAATAGGCGGCATCGTTGAAAAGCCGGATATCGTTGTCGCTGCAATACCGACAGAGTTCGCGAAGCCAATCCGCCGTCGCGATCTGCCCCGACGGGTTGTGCGGGTAGTTCATCATGCTCAGGTCGGTTGGCGAGTCGATGTCGCCGGGTGAAAACCGGAAACCGTTGGCGATGTTCAGGGGCAGCGCCCGGTGCGTCACCCGGACATGGTACGCGCACCAGTCGGCCGGGATCGGATAACCCGGCCGGGTCGTCGTCGCCACCACGATGTCCTGCAAGGCACAGCCGCAGGCGAGCGGCAGCAGCCCGAGGATCGGTTTGATCCCGGGGATCGGCACGAAATCCACCGCGTCATCGGGCAGTTTTTGGCCCAGATGGGCGTTGACGAACCGCCGCGAGAAATCCGGCACGGCTGGGCTGGCATTGTACTGATAGGCGTGCATGGCTTCGTCGTCGCTCATCACCGCTTTTTGGGCGGCTTCGCGGGCGCTGCGCAGAGCTGGACCCTTGGGTTCGCCGATTGACAGATCGATCAGCTTGCGCCCGGTGGCCTGGGCGTCGGCCCGTTTCTGGCGGATCTTCTGGAAAATATTCGCGCCGCCGGCTGGCAACCTGGATCGTTGCATCCGCGCATCCTCCGTTCCGGTTGGTTCTAGAAAAAGACCGTCAGGTTCTTGGCCAGCAGAACGCTTTGGTCGAGAAAAATTTTACGCCCGGCTAGCTTGAAACCGTCCTTGCCGCGCCGCAGCCGGTCATGCCGTTTGCCGACGAAGAAGTCGGTCTCGGTCTCGGTCCGGTTGCGATAGACCAGAAACCGGCATCGTGTGTCGATCAATTCGCCGCCGCCGGCTTGCGTCACCTGAAGGTTGGAGAACATATGGGTGGTGCGCGAGACCGGCTCTTCGGCCCAATGCAGTCCGGTTTCGATCTGCCGCACGCGCTGTTCCAGCTCGAACTTTCCCTCGTCGAACCAGTTTAAATCCTGGCCTTCCCTGGTGTATTCGCCGTCCCATTCGCTGTGTTTCCGGTTGCTGGCGAGCGGCATCCAATAGCGGATATCCTCGGCCAGCAGATCGAGCCAGGCATTGAATTGGCGGCTGTCGAGCAGCTCGGCCTCGATGGCGAAGAACTGCTCGACTTCATGGCGCAGCACCAGCTGATCGATGATGGTCTGGTTGGTCATGGTTACTCCGCCGCATTGGCCGGCATCGGTTGCCGGCGGCCACGCGGTGGCACGTCCATATCGCGCGCCCAGCGGCGGTAATAGGCCCGCTGGTTCTGTTCGGACACGTCTTGGGTCACATGGATGTCGCCGCCCAGCCAGGATACCGGCCAGGCCTTTTTTTCATACCCCATGCCCATGCCGTAATGGTAATCGTAGCGCCGCGCGATGGTGCCGCGCGCGCCCTCATGGGCCGAACCCCAGTTTTCCATGTCATCTTGTTCGGTCAGGCCGGACGGACCCTGATAGCGGATGACATAATGCCGCAATACGTCCTTGACCTCGTCCGGCGCGGATTTCGGCGCCAGGAATATGCGCCAGATTTCGGTTTCATGCACGCCGGCGGGATACCAGGTGCCCATGCTCTGCACGCCGTTCGAGAAAGACACGTTGGGGTAGATGGTGCCGCCATGGCCGAACCAGCGGGCTTTTTCGCCCAGCCGCTCCTGGCGCTTGGCGTAGCATTCGCGGAAATAATCCTCGACCACCGCCATTTCCTGATAGGTCGGCACATAGTCGTAGTCTTCCTTGAAGAGTTCGCCGCGCCCGGTATGTCCCTCGGCGGTGTATATATTGAGCAACTGCCGCTCGCGATTATGCGTCACCGTGTCATAGGTGTGCCGGCCCTTGGTCCCGGCCGGCGACAGGATGATGGCGTCGGCCGAAGCATGGCTTGGATTGTGATAATAGTCGCCACTGAAATTTTCCGCGCCGAATTTCCAGTTGCACGGCACGCGCCATTTTAGTACGCCGCCGAACGCTTCCCATTCGCCGTGCGTGCCATCGGGCAATTCACAATAATCGTCGAAGCAAAACCGCAAATCGCCAAGATAAGTCTCGAAATCGGGCGCCGCCTCGTTCCAGCAGGCGAAGATATAGCCCTGATAATTGGCCAGGCGGGCCTCGATCAGCCCCCATTGGGAGCGGTCCAACTGGTTATGGTATCCGCTTTCCAGCTTCGGGACGCCGATCAACGCGCCTTCGTCGGAGTATACCCAGGCATGGAAGGGACAGGCGAATTTTTGGGTATTGCCCTTGTCATAGCGGCACACCCGCATGCCCCGGTGGCGGCAGTTGTTGAGCAGCACATGAAGCTTGCCGTTGCGGTCGCGATTGAAGATGACCGATTCCTCGCCCATGCGGCTGAGGACGAAATCGCCCTTCGCCGCGACCTGGCTTTCATGTCCGACGAACTGCCAGGAACGCGCGAATACCCGCTCCAGCTCTTCGTCGTATATCGCCTGGCTGGTGAATATTTCCCGGCTGATACGCCCCATGTCGAGATTGACCAAATCGCCGGTATAACGTCGTGGCGTATGCCCGTTCATTGCACCGCTCTCCATGTTCAATGATGTATCGGAAGAACATAGCGGCTCGGGGACCGGCGCGGCAATATCGGATGCTTGCCAGAGAAGCGTATCGTCCTAAAATGCCGTCGATCTTGGTGTAGGGAGTGCTTACAAAATGAATATTGAATCTCCGATATGGCCGGCGCAACTGGATCATTTGCGCTTGAACTCCGACGATCCAGCGATGTTGGCGGATTACTACGCCGCAGTATTCGGATATCGCGCATCGCCGTTGCAGGACGGCGCCACATTATTGCAGGGGCCGGGGCGCCGCCTTGTGATCGGCGCGGGCGATCCGGGCGCGCGGCCCTATCATGGGTTTCGGCTGCAAAACCGCGCCCAGCTCAAGGATGTCCGCGATTTTCTTCAGGGCCAGGGCCTCAATACCGAACCGTCGCCATCGCCAATATTCGAACCCGATGCCGTTGCGGTCCGCGACCCCGATGGCTGGCTCAATATTTTTGGCCTGTCGCGCCGCGACCTGCCCTCGCAAAAACCCGTCAATAGGCACGGTGCCCTGTCGTTGCCCGGGCGATTGCAGCATGTCGTCGTCGCCACCAACAACCTCGGTTCCATGATGAATTTTTACGAAGACGTTCTGGGCTACGTCCCGTCGGATTATTGCGCTGCCGATGTCGACGATCCATCGACCCGGAATGTGGCGTTCTACCGGTCCGATCCCGAACATCACAGTTTCGCTGTGTTCGGCGGGTCGGACGTGCGCTCCGACCATCACGCTTATGAGGCGTCGAGCTGGAACGATATCCGCGACTGGGCAGATCACATGTCATCGCTCAACGTAAAAATCTGGTGGGGCCCCGGCCGGCACGGTCCTGGCAACAACCTCTTTTTCATGATTCAGGATCCGCACGGCCATCAGGTGGAAATCTCCGCCGAGCTGGAAATCATGCCGCGAGAGATGGCGGCGCGCGAATGGCCGATGGAAGAACGCAGTCTGAACCTGTGGGGTCCCGGCTGGATTAGGGATTGAGCCCAACGCCAGACGCTAAGGTCCCGATGTTACTTGAAAGGGTAATCCAATGAGCCTGACATTGCTGGATGTCGTTGGACATGCGTCGTTTTTGCTGACTGCGCTATCGTTTTACGTCCGCGACATGATGGTTTTGCGCGCGCTGGCGATCGTCGCCGGCCTTGTCGGCGTTGGGTATAATTACTGGCTGCCGGTTGGGCCGCTCTGGTTGGTGATTTTCTGGCTATCGGTCTTCGTTGCAATCAACGCGGTGCGCATTATCGGCATCGTATTGGATCGCCGCGCCATAGACTTCAACGAGGAGGAATCGGAACTCCACGAAACGGTATTTCAAAAATTCTCCCCGGTCGAATTTATGAAGCTCATGCGGGTTGGCGAGTGACGGATGGCCGAAATTGGCGAGCGTTTGACCGCGCAGGGCCAGGCGGTCGGGGGGCTGAAGCTGCTGTATAACGGCGAGGTCGTGGTCGAACGCGACGGCAAGGAAATCGGCCGCGCCCGCGACGGGGCGATGATCGGCGAAATTTCCTTCATCCAGGGCGGCACCGCGACAGCGACCGTATCGGTGACCAGGCCAAGCCGCTACGTATCCTGGTCGGGGGACGAATTGCGCAAATTATTGCAGCGTAATCCAAGCATGGATGTCGCCATGAAACATGTATTTAGCGTCGATCTGATGCGCAAATTGACGGTCTGACCACCGTTATAGGCCGTCCAGTATCTTGCGCAGGAAATTCAGCAGGCCGATGACCGCATAGTTGCGCAGCCGGTAGTGGTCGCCGGGTAATGCGATCGTTTGCAGGTGATGGTCGTCGCCGATGGCGACGCACAGGAAGACGGTGTTGCGCGGCTGGTTTTCATCGTCATTGGCGCGAATGGCGGCGATTCCAACATCCGCCTTGTATACGCTTTGGGCCAGAATGGCGGCGGCAGCGGCATGATCCGCGCCGGGGCTGTCGTCCCGGTCATCGTGCCGGGGGGCAATGACGGCGCCGCGAAATACCGCCATTCCCCGGTCAACATCGCTCATTCGCGAGGCCAGCACGCCGCCGGTCAACGCCTCGGCGGCGGCCAAAGTAAGTCCTTGTTCGCGCAGCTTGTTCAAGATGACGACTTCCATCGATTCATCGTCGACGCCGAATATTACGTCGCCCAGCAGGCCCCGGATCAGGGTTTCTTCGGCGTCCAGGATGGTTAGCGCCGCCGCCTCGTCATCGGATTTTGCGGTGATGCGGATTTTGATGCCTTCGATGCCGCTGGCCAGGAACGCCAAAGTCGGGTTGCCGATATCGTCCAGCGCCTCGATCCGCGCCGCCAGAATTTCGGCCAGGCCCGATTCGCTGTGGCCCCAACTGCGCAGCACCCGGCTGCGGATCACCGAAATGCGGCCCGAGCGGCGTTGCAGGTCGGGCAGGATCGTGCCTTGCATCATCTCGCGCATTTCGCGCGGCACGCCCGGCACCGCGTACACAACCTTGTCGCCAATCGGGCAGACCAGACCGGGAGCGGTGCCCGGCATCTGGGCGATCGGCGTGGCCCCGACCGGGATATCGGCTTGTCGGCGGTTATTATCGGCCATCGTTCGGCCGCGCGATTCGAACATATCGCGGATTTTATCGACGATTGCCTCGTCGCGCCGCAATTCGACGCCCATGACATGGGCGATGACCTCGCGCGTGATATCGTCCTGTGTCGGGCCGAGGCCGCCGCAACAGATCACGGCATCGCTGCGCGCCAGCGCCTGGCGGATGCTGGCCGCCATGCGCTCGAAATTGTCGCCGACCTTGACCTGAAAATGCGAATCGATGCCGGCCAGCGCCAGTTGTTCGCCGATCCATGACGAGTTGGTGTCGACGATCTGGCCCAGCAACAGCTCGGTCCCGATCGCGACCACTTCACAACGCATAGGTGTTTCCCGCGATCTAAGAGGTGATCATCGCCAGGACCGAATCCAGCGCCCGGTCCGCGATATCGCGAAGTTCCTGGTCGGTTCGGTCCTGAATGGGATGCGGGACATAGACGATGGCCGGATTGAAACCCAGCGCCTCGCCCTGCGCCCTGGCCGCTTCCTCGAATGCGGTGGTGGCGATCATGCCGCCGGGAATGCCGCGTGCGTCGAGATCCGCAATGTCATGCAAACTGCACGACGTGCAGGACCCTCAATCGGAGAGGGCTTCGACGACAACGTCGCATTCAAGGGCGATGGCCTGGGCGACCGGCAGTGGCGCGACCTTGGTGTTGGTCGGCTTGGCGTAGCGCCGCACGGTCAGGCCGCGCGCGGTCATGCCATCCGCGAGCTGGTCGAGGAACACGTCGCCGCGCGCCTTGCCGATATCGAGCAAGCCGATGGTCAGCCCGTCGAGCGACGCGGGCGGTGCGACCCGCTGGCGAATCGCTGGTGCCGACTCGGCGGTCGGGTCGAGCAGTACGATGTTATCCGTCATGTGCCAATCTCCCTTGTTACCATTACACTGCCCCGTTCGCCGCTGGCGCCCCAGCCGCCGACGATGGCCGACATGCGGCCGGCAATGCCGCCGGCGCGCACGATATTAAGTCCGCCGGGGCGGAATTTCGATACGGTTTCATTCGCCAATTCTTCGGGGATTCCCGCCGCGACGCCGCCCACGCCCCGGACCAGATCCTTGCCCGGCAGCCGAAGCGCTTCGTCGAACGCCGCCAGTGTCCGCGCCTTGGACCAGCCGGCGTCGCTGTAAATTTGCATATGTTCGCGCGCAACGATCAGCAGGGCATCGTTCGCGCCGACCTTTTTGGGATGACCCACGACTCGCAGCGACAACGCCAGCGACCGGGTCAGCGATTCCGGCGTGCGGGACAGGTCGTCCGAACTGCCCAATACGCCTTCCGCCGCATACAGGGTCACGGCCGATTTGCCGGCCGCCACGCCGCGTTCGACCGACAGCGGTTCCCAGACCGGGTCGGATTCATCCTCGGCGAAGCAGAAGGTGTATTTCCCCGGATTGCCCAGGGTCGCCCGGTCGATGCCGCCCGGAATGCCGCCGCCGACATTGCGGATCACCAGTTGCAAGGCGCGGCCGATGGTGGCGTTGGCGCGATTGCCCTGCCCCAGCGCATTGCCGCCGGAATTCATCGCGACGGCGCGTGCGGCCGGGCCGTTCACAATGACCATCGGGCAGGCGAAATGCGTGGTGCATAACAGGCCATGCATGCAGAAATCCGGGTCCAGCGCCGCTTCGATGGCGGCAAGAACCACCGGCAGATATTCCGGCTTGCAGCCGGCCATGACGGCGTTGATCGCCGCTTTTTCGACCGTGCAGGGCGCCAGGTTGGGTGGGACCGGACCGATGACTTCATCGGGCGCGCGGGTGGTGCCGCTCAGCATCCGCAGAACCCGGACTTCGGTCGGCGGCACGACCGGCAGCCCATCGCTCCAGCCGCGCTCGAAACACGATTCGATGTCGTCCTCCAGCGGCGCGATCTCGATACGGCGGGCGACGAAATTGGCGTCGCCGAAGCGGACCGCCAGGTATTCGGCCATGCCGGGCTGGACATTGAGCGATCCACAGCCAGGCTGATAGCCGGGCAACCCATTCCCCAGCGTGCCGATGCCGGTGAAGTCCCGCCATTCCTGGCGTTCCCAGCCGACGATGCGCGCGACTTCCTTGCCGCCGGACATCCGGATCAAAGTCGGCACGGTTTCGATATCCAGCCGGTAGGAGGCTTCCAGGCTGGTATCGTCAATGACGCCGGCGATGGTGGCGGGGAATGACGGGTCGTCCTGGCTATAGACCGCCAGGGCTGCGCCGCTTTGCGCCAATTCGCCATAAACCGGTTCCAGCAGAACGCAGGTCGGGCAGTCGCGCTTGGCGACAATAATCAGGCCATCGGAAATTTCCGGCATGGGTAAATCCACCGAATTGCGGGGCTGCAAGCCTACCGGATTGGGACCGGTACCGGCAAGGGCGGGTGGTTGCCCCTAGAGTCTCGGTGCGATCGATATCCGGTCGCGGCCGGCATCCTTGGCCACATACATGGCCCGGTCGGCCGCATCGCGCAGTTCATGCGCCGTGGCTGCCGGTGACAATTCGGCGATGCCGCCGCTGAATGTCACCGAGAATTCCTGGCCGTCCTGGGTAAAAACCTGTTCGCTGAATTCGATCCGCATTGCGTTGGCAATCGATTCCGCAGCCGTGGCGTTCGTGCCGGTAAAGACGATAGCGAATTCTTCACCGCCATAGCGGCCAATTATATCGGTCCGGCGCAGTCTCTGATGCAGCAATCGCGAAATCGCCTTGATGACCCTATCGCCGGCGCCGTGACCATGGAGATCGTTGACCGATTTGAACCGATCCAGGTCGAGCAGCGCAAAGGCCAGCGGAGTTTCGGTTCGCTTGGCCCGGCTTACTTCGCGTTCGAACTGGTCCATGAACGCCGCATGGTTCAGCGCGTCGGTGAGGCTGTCCCGCACCATATACGAGCGGACGATCCGGGCGCGCTTAACCCGGCTCGCGACGGTGGCGGCAAGGTGCGCGGGCGCAATGGGTTTGGTTAGAAAATCATCGCCGCCCTGGCGCAGCGCTTCGAGCTGCCGGTCGATGCGTGCTTCGGTCGACAGGAAGACGATCGGAATGCCGGTTGCCGATTCCCGCTGCCGCAAGGCGGCGGCCAACTCCAGGCCGTTGCAGCCCGGCAAATACAGATCCATCAGGATCATTTCGGCGTCGAACTCCACCAGATCGTCGAATAATGTCCGGGGGTCGCAGGTCACCAATGTCCTCATACCCGCCCCTTCCAGAACGGCGGCATACTGCGCTGCTTGATCGGGGTCGTCCTCGACCGCCAGTACGCGATATGGCTCCAGCAACTCGTCGGCCACCTCATTGATGATCTGGATGAGTTTTCCCGTATTGAAGGGCCGGATCAGAAAACCCCGGCCACCGGCGCGTACCGCCGCAATTCTGCTTTCATGGGACTCCCGCGGCGCGATGAATATCACCGCGGGGGGGGAAGACGGGATTTTCTGGGAATCCCGCAATACAGCGGTTCCGCGTGGCGTTCCATCCAAATACTCGATGTTCATGACCACTGCCGCCGCCGCGCCGCTATCGGACCGGTTCGCGAAGGCCTCCGGGTCGCGAAACACCCGGACCTGATACCCATATTGCGTGACTTCCGCTTCCAGGGCTTTGGCGCGGTCGGTGTCGTCGTCAAGAATGAAAACGTGTTTTACTTCCGCTGTTTCGAATTTTTGCCCGGATAGATCCATCGCCTCGCTCGGAGCTGCGGATTCCGTTGACGCGGATTCCAGCGCAAGCACCAGATTGACCATTCTGGTTTCGCTGACATTCGGTTCCAGCGCGCCGTTGTACAGGCCCGGATGCAGAAAGCGTTCGACGCATTGCGCGGCCTGGCTGATTTGTGGGAAACCAAAGGTAGCCCCCGATCCGGCCAGATCATGGGCCAGTCGATACAATGTATCAAGCGCCTCCGCGTCGCGCCGGCTATGCCGGACCGCTTCCCAGTTTCTATTGATTTCGGCAATCTTTACCGGCAACTGGCTGGTATATTTATGCCGAAGGGCGTGCAGCCGGTGCGCCAGAACATCCTCCACGCTGGTTTCGGTACTCATGATCTGCCTCCCACAATGGGTTGATTTGTTCGGGCAAGGCGACGGAATCGAAGGATTTGGGGCGACTCCGATTGCACCCACTTCGATCAGCGCCGCCAGCGGCCGTTCGATGAACTCGATAAGCCAATCGATCGTGCCCACGGCATCATTGTCGATCTGGCGCTTGCCGCCTTCGCTGGAACGGCGATAATCGGCAAGCCTCTTCTTGCCGCGACTCGTCGAACGCGTACGATCACGGAAATTCTGTCCTGGCCGGGAAGGCTAAGGCCGAGGGTCATCGTAGCGACAATCGTGCGATGCTGGTTGAACCTTCTTGAGGGCCTCTGTTTCCACCTTCGACCGCGCCTCCACGGTCTTTGACCGGGTTTGGTTGGATTCTTGAGAGTCTAGGAATATATCACTTAATACCTAATTATAAAGAAATAGTTAAAAACACGCCAATATCCGCGATTCCTTGTAATTGAATTTCCAGCGCTGGCGCGGTTTGGCGTCAGATGTTAGCGTCGCGCGAACGGCGCGGCACGCAAATCGGCCGCGCTGCACCATGGAAAGACGTTGAACGATGCACTGGACCCCTCGGCGTGAAAGATTTCGGGCACTTCTGAAGGGCACGCAATGCGTTCATCCCGGTTCGGTATATGACGCGATATCGGCGCGGATCGCCGAGGATCTGGGGTTCGAGGTCGGTATGTTCGCCGGTTCGGTCGGTTCGCTTAGCGTGCTTGGCGCGCCGGACCTGATCGTCTTGACGCTCACCGAGTTTGCCCAGCAAGCCTACCGGATTTGCCGCGCCGGCGACCTGGCGCTGCTGGTCGATGCCGATCACGGCTACGGCAACGCCTTGAACGTGAAACGCACGGTCGAGGAGCTGGACACCGCCGGCGTCTGCGCCTTGACCATCGAGGACACCATCTTGCCGACGCCGCACGGCGAAGTGGGCAAGCCGCGCATGATTTCGATCGAAGAAGGGGCCGGAAAAATGCGCGCCGCACTTGCGGGCCGCCAGGACCCCGGCCTGGTCATTGCCGGACGCACCAGCGCTGTATCGATTACCAATCTGGACGATGCGATTGCGCGCGCCAACGCCTATGCGGCCGCTGGCGTGGACGCCATGTTCTTCACCGGATTGCGCACCGTCGCCCAGCTCGATGCGATTTCGGCGGCGGTGAAAATTCCGATATTCCTGGGCAGCATAACCGATGAATTGAGCGATAAGGATATGCTCGCCGCCAAGGGCGTCCGTATCGCACTTCAGGGCCATATGCCGGTCATGGCCGGAATTCAGGCCGTCCACGATACCTTGAAGGCGCTGCGCGACGGAACGCCGCCCAAGGCGCTGAAGGGCGTCGCATCGGGCGACCTGATGGGCCGCCTCACCCGCGCCGCCGATTATCAGCGCCAGACAACCGATTATCTGGGCGATTGAGGGGATGCGGCGATGAAACTTGGCTTGTCGATCGGATATTCCGGGGCGCAAATGGATTTGCCGGTGGCGCGGGTCCAGCTTGCCGAACGGCTGGGCTACGATTCGGTCTGGACGGCCGAAGCCTATGGCAGCGACGCGGTCACGCCATTGGCGTTTCTGGCCGCCGTCACATCGCGCATCAAGCTCGGCACCGGGATCATGCAGGTCGCGGCGCGGACCCCGGCCAATGCGGCGATGTGCGCCGGCACCGTCGATGCGATGGCCGGCGGCGGGCGCTTTATCGCCGGTCTGGGCGTATCCGGGCCGCAGATCGTCGAGGGCTGGTACGGCGAGCCCTGGGGACGGCCCTATTACTGGCTCAAGGATTACGTCGCCATCATGCGCAAGGTGCTTGCCCGCGCGGCGCCGCTTACCCATGACGGCAAACAGATCGCCCTGCCTTATACCGGCGATGGGGCGCTTGGCGTCGGCAAGCCGCTGCGCTCGATCCTGCATATGAACCGCGATATTCCGATCTATATCGGCTCGGGCAACGAAGCGACGGTGCGGCTGACCGCCGAGGTCGCCGATGGCTGGCTGCCGCTTGGCTTCACGCCGGGCAGTTTCCACGAATACCGCGGCTGGCTGGAACAAGGCTTCGCTAGGGCCGGCGGCGGCAAGGGGTTTCACAATTTCGAAATCCAAGCCTCGGTCCATGTCGAGATCGACCAGGACGTGCAGGCCGCGCTCGACCGGCTGAAGCCGCGCGAAGCGCTCTATATCGGCGGCATGGGGCATAAGGACCGGAACTTTCACAAGGAAATGATGATCCGGCGCGGTTATGGCGACGCCGCCGACCGGATTCAGGAACTGTTTCTGGCCGGCGCCAAGGACGAGGCCGCCGCCGCCGTGCCCGACGAATGGGTCGATGACAAGGCGCTGGTCGGCCCGGCGGCGCGGATCAAACAACGCTACCGGGTGTGGGACGATTGCGCCGCAACGTCCGTGACCATCCGCACCAAACAGGACGAAGCCGTCACTTTGATGGCCGAAGCCGCCCGGCTCAACCCGGCAGGCGCGTAATTGATTCGCTCAAAAACACTTGCGATTGTGGAAATTCATCCCATCTTATGGGGCAGTAGACGGGTAACCGTCAATCGGCGCCCCGCGCAATCCCCCCCCCCGACCCTCTGCGCGGGGCGTTTTGACGCCCGCGCATCATACGAATAGCGCCTGATAGGCGTATCCCGCGACCAGCGAACCGGCGACGCCGAACCCGATATAGGTGAAAAAGACCGAATTTCGCACCAGCGCGAAGACGCCCATCGCGGCGGGGATGCTGGTCACCGCGCCGGCGGTCAGAAAAGCCAGCGCAGCGCCGGGGGCAGCCCCCATCTCGACCAGCCGCGACACCATCGAAATTGCCGCAAATCCGTTCAGATAGGCCGGTATGCCGACCGCCGTGCTGGCCGGAACCGCCCACCAGTCGCCCGAACCCAGCATCTGGGTGACAACTTGCGGCGGCAGAAAAGCGACCATCAGGCTTTCGATGACGAAGGCCAGGCTGAGCCATTTGACCAGAAACAGGCCGGACGCCATCGACGTTTCGCGAAATATCGCCGCGCGGTCCGGTTCGCGCCAGAATTTCCACAAGAGCGGCCGGTCGGCCTTGAAGGCGTTCGCGGCGCAACACCCCACAACGCCTTCCTTCAGCACATCGCGGAACGCGCCGCGCACGACCAGCGCCTGGGTCGCGAATCCGGCGACAACGCCCAGAATCATCGCCGTAATCAGATAGGCGAGCGCGAAACCGGTGTCGAACATGGCGGTTGTGAGAATGAATTTTTCGATGCTCATCAACGGCGAGCTGATCCAGAACGCCATCACCGGCCCGAGCGGCACGCCGGCGGCCAGCAATGCCGCGATCAAGGGGATCACGCCGCACGAACATAGCGGCACCAGCGAGCCGAAGAAGGCCGCGCCAAGGATGACGATTGTCGTGCGTCCGGTAACGATATCGGAGATGCGCTGATCCAGCGCGCTCGCCTGGGCGGCGCCGGCCGCCGCCATCGACAGCAGCAGGAACGGTGACACGAAAAGCATCGCCTTCAGCAAAAACCCAACACTGGCGACACCTTGCGACGGCGACGCGATGGCGATCACGATCAGCAACGCGATGGTTGTTGCGATGACGGGGTCGAATCCCCGCGCCCGGTGTATCAGTACGCCGACAGCAGCCGTCATGCCGCATTCCTTTCACGATACGCGATGCCGCCTGTATAGCGGTTGCCGCTTCGCCCGTCAACTATATTACTAGTATTATAGAATTATAGTCTCGCCGCCTACAGCACCGCTTCGGCCAGAATCCGCATCGCTTCGCGCGTCGGCCGGCGCGCCACCAGAGTTTCGACATGGCCTTTCGCGGCGGCCGCTTGCCACGCACCCAGGCGTTCGATAATGCGTTCCCTGGGGCCGATCAAGGCGACCGTATCGACCAGCGCATCGGGCACTGCCGCCACGGCTTCCTTGCGCTTGCCCGACAAAAACAGGTCCTGGATTGCAACCGCGGCGTCGCCATAGCCGAGCTTCTTGGCGTAATCATTGTAGAAATTCTTGTCGCGCGCGCCCATGCCGCCGATATAAAGCGCCAGATTCTGTTTGATCGGCGCGCGGCAGGCGTCCAGATCGTCGCCGACCTGGATCGCCACAAAAGGGCACATGGCGAAATCGGCCAGGCTTTTACCGCCGCCGGCCTTGGCGAACCCTTCGTTCAGCGGCGCTTCCAGGACCTCGAAGCGTTCCGGGTCCATGAAGATCGGGAAGGTCCCGTCGGCCATTTCGGCGCTCACCCGCAGTCCGGCCGGGGTAATCGCCGCGGTGTAGATTTTCAAGGACGGGTCGCCATGCATGATGCTTTTCAACGGTTTGCCAAGGCCGGTTGAATCCGGGCCGCGATAGGGGATCTGGTAATGCGCGCCGTCATGGGTCAGCGGCGCTTTGCGGGCGACGATCTTGCGGATTATTTCGATATATTCGCGGGTGCGGGCGATCGGCCGGCCGAACGGCGCGCCGTGCCATCCTTCGATGACCTGCGGTCCCGACGGCCCGATGCCAAGAATGAAGCGGCCACCCGAAAGGTCGCCAAGCGTCATCGCGGTCATCGCGGCCACGGCTGGACTGCGCGCCGACATCTGCATGATCGCGGTGCCGACATTGATCCGGGTCGTCCCCGCCAGCATCCAGGACGCCGGCGTCACCGCGTCATTGCCCCATGATTCGGAGGTCCAGGCCGAATCGAACCCCAGCGCTTCGGCTTCCCGGACGTAATCCATGTCGATGGAATATGTGCCGCTGAATTCAGCGGGAATAAGACCCAGTTTCATCTGAGCGCTCCTTCGGGGCGTTTCATCAGGGCCAGCGGCGCATCGCCGCCACGGCCCCCCCGTTCAAAATGCCAGCCCCGGTCCCGCTTGACCAGGGGCCGCGTTAAATACCCTTGAAACGAGAAAAGATAGCACTGCCGCACGCCGAAACAGGAATCGTTTTTATCCTTATCATTCCGATACTTTTATTAACATCGCCCGCGACTGACTACCACCCAATATAGGAATATATCGCTAATGCAGAGAAATGCAAGCCTTTTCAGTCCGTCGGGCTATCGTGATGCAGCGCCTCGCCACAATGCGGGCAATACTGCCGATGCTGGATTTTTTCGCTTTCCGTGGCGACGATGTCCGATGCCTCCTGCAAGCTCAATCCCAGTTCGGCGCGGGATTTCTCCAACGTCGCCGCGACGGCGTCCTCGGGCAGCGCTTCGGCCAGAACGGCGTCGACCTGCTCCCGGTAGACTTTTTTGCCGCGGCTAATCTGTTCGATGAATCCAGCGGCCAGAATACCCGATGGGAACGCCACCATGCCGATGCCGATCAGCGAAATCAAACCGGCGAGAATTTTACCGACGACGGTGACCGGCACGACATCGCCATACCCAACCGACGTCAATGTCGTTACCGTCCACCACATCGCCGCCGGAATGCTGCCGAAGCTATCGGGCTGGGCTTGCCGTTCGACCAGAAACATCGCGCCCGACGCCAGCACCATGGTGACCAGCAACAAGAACAAGGCGGTGCCGATCACCGCGGCCTCGTCGCGCAGGACCCGCCATAGCAGGTTCAAAGCCGACCAGTAACGGGTCAGCTTGAACAGCCGCAACAGGCGGAAAACCCGCAACACACGAAGATCGATGGCAAAAAAGACGCTGAGATAAAACGGCGCGATGGCGACCAGATCGATCAGCGCCAGCGGCGATACCATATAGCGCAGCCGGGCCATGAAGCGGCCCTGGCCGCGCGCCGCCTTCTCGTCGATCGCGATCCAGATACGGCCAATATATTCAATGGTGAAGACGACAATCGAGAAAACGTCGAAGCGATCGAAATAAACCGCATAGGCCGCATAAATCGAGGCCACCGTTTCCAGCACCGTGGCGATCACGTTGAGAACGATCAACAGTATAATCACCGCATTGATGCCCCGGGCAAGAGAACTTGCCGGCCGGTCGTCACCGAGTAAGCGATAGGTCTGCAGACGCCATGTTTTAATCATCGGGAAGCCTTGATGAATGTGGAACCTGAGATATCGACTGAGGTTATTCGCCGTAGCATGGCTATCAA